>NZ_JBFBBA010000054.1:0-42870 GCF_040682455.1 Streptomyces sp. NPDC051183 | reverse complement strand
AGCCAGGTCTGGATCAACGACCCAGCCAAACGCAGAGAACCCGAACCACAAGGTTTATAGCACCACAAACGTCTCATTTGACTTGACAACTACCGCTCTGCGGCTGGTGCGAGCACAAGTGCCAGATGGCACCCATGGGCAACACTCTCGTCGATCACGGTGGACTCGGCTGGCTGGCTTATCGATGCCTTGGCTGCGGCGGCCTCTCGCTGGCCCAAGGCGAGCTCTGGGGGAGCTCGGGGCAGGCACGGGTTGAGGACTTCCGACCCAATGGCTGGTACCCCGAGAGCCCACTGATCAAGACCTACCCTGAGAGCGTTCCGTCACAGATCGCCGCGACGGCCTCGGATGCCTGGAAGTGCCACAGCGTCGGGGTCCACCAAGGCGCGGCCGTCCTCTCTCGGGCTGTTGTCGAATCCGCCGCCAAGAGCAAAGGCATCACAAGTGGCAGCTTGATGAAGAAGATCGAAGAACTCTTGGCCGGCGGACACATCTACCCACACGTGAAGGATGCCGCCGACGAGATCAGGCACGCCGGGAACGACATCGCACACGGCGATCTCGTAGACGAGCCCTTCACCGCAGACGAGGCGGAGGCGGTACTGGAACTGATGGATCAGGTCTTGGACGGAGTGTTCATAGCCCCTGCGAAGTCCTCCAAGCAGAAGGCTCGGCAGCTGGCGAAGGCTGCAGAGGCCATCTCCCTCGCGTCACCGACGGGCCTCACACCTGCCCAATAAGGAGTGGTGTACACATGGGACACTCGGTACCCTTGGGCGCATGACGCAGCCACTGCCCATAGAGTCCATCCGCGACGTACGCGCCCACCTGGCGGAGGTCGTCGAGCGGGCGGACCGCGACGACGTGCCCACGGTGATCACGCGCCGCGGCAAGGAAGTCGCTGCCGTGGTCTCCATCGAGGTGCTGCGCAAGTACCAGGAGTGGGAAGAGCGCGAGATCAATCGGATCATCGACGAGCGCATGGCCAGCCCCGCGCCTGGCATCCCGATCGAGGACATCATGAGGGAGACGCTGGCGCGCGGTGAGTGAGTACCGAACCGTCTTCCGCCCGGAGGCGCAGGCCGAACTTCGGAAGATCCCTCGCGACATGGCCCTGCGCATCCTGGCCAAGCTGACCGAGCTGGAGACCGACCCCCTCGGCTTCAACACCACCGCACTCGTATCCCAGCCCGAACGACGCCGCCTGCGCGTCGGCGACTACCGCGTCGTCTACACGCTCGACAACGGAGAACTCGTGGTCTGGGTCGTTCACGTGGGGCACCGGTCCACCGTTTACGAGACCTGATCTCCACTGACAAACCGTCAGAATATCCAGCACCCATCCAGCACGGTGACGACGAAGGGGCCGGACTCGATAGAGTCCGACCCCTTCTGACCTGCATGTTTGCCACGTCAGCGACGTGGTGTTATCTCATCCGCTCAGACGTTGAAGCGGAACTCCACCACGTCGCCGTCCTGCATGACGTAGTCCTTGCCTTCCATGCGGGCCTTGCCCTTGGCGCGGGCTTCGGCGACCGAGCCGCATTCGACCAGGTCCTCGAAGGAGATGACCTCGGCCTTGATGAAGCCGCGCTGGAAGTCGGTGTGGATCACGCCGGCCGCCTCGGGGGCGGTGGCGCCCTTCTTGATCGTCCAGGCGCGGGTTTCCTTCGGGCCGGCCGTCAGGTAGGTCTGCAGGCCCAGCGTGTCGAAGCCGACGCGGCCGAGGGTGGCCATGCCCGGCTCCTCCTGGCCGACCGACTGGAGGAGTTCGAGGGCCTCGTCGTCGTCGAGCTCGACGAGTTCCGCCTCCAGCTTGGCGTTCAGGAAGATCGCCTCGGCCGGGGCGACGATCGCGCTCTGCTCGGCCTTGAAGGCTTCGTCCGTCAGCTCGTCCTCGTCCACGTTGAAGACGTAGAGGAAGGGCTTCGTGGTCAGCAGGTGCAGCTCGTGGAGGAGGTCGCCCTTCTCCGTGCCCTTGGTGATGCCCTTCGAGAAGAGGGTGTCGCCCGCTTCGAGGATCTTCTTGGCCTCGACGACCGCCGCCAGGACCGCGACCTTCTCCTTCTGGAGGCGGGACTCCTTCGTCAGGCGCGGCTCCGCCTTCTCGATGGACTGGAGGTCCGCGAGGATCAGCTCGGTGTTGATCGTCTCGATGTCGTCCTTGGGCGAGACCTTGCCGTCGACGTGGACGACGTTCTCGTCCTTGAAGGCGCGGATGACCTGGCAGATGGCGTCCGACTCGCGGATGTTCGCGAGGAACTTGTTGCCCAGACCCTCGCCCTCCGACGCACCGCGCACGATGCCCGCGATGTCGACGAAGTCGACCGTCGCCGGGAGGAGCTTCTGCGAGCCGAAGATGCCGGCCAGGACGGTCAGGCGCTTGTCCGGGACGCCGACGACGCCGACGTTCGGCTCGATGGTGGCGAACGGGTAGTTGGCCGCCAGCACGTCGTTCTTGGTCAGGGCGTTGAACAGGGTCGACTTGCCGACATTCGGCAGGCCGACGATTCCGATCGTGAGCGACACGTTGGCGACTTCCCGTAGCTGGAGGGGGCGGCGGCCCGGGTGCGGGCCACCGGACAGTTTACTTTCCGTGGAGCGGCGCTGGATGTACGCGTGTCCGGGGCCCGATCCGGCCGCCTCCCCGCCTACTTTGGAAGGGTGGAGCGATACAGGACGCAACCGGCGGCTCACCCGCAGCGACCCCCGGCGCAGCGCGGCCGCCCGGCGGCGGCCCGGGCCGCGGCGGCCTCGGGCGTGCCCGAGCAGGGCGCCGCTGCCCGGCGGCCCGCCCCCGCGCGCCGGCTGCCGCGGCCCCGCCTGACCGGCCTCGGCGGCGGGCTCTTCGCGTGCGCCGCCATGGCGCTGGCGGGCGGGATCTCCTGGCTGCTGTTCGACGCCTCGCTGTTCGTGTACGGGCTGCTGTTCCTGCCCGTGGCCGCCGCGACCGCGCTGTGGGTGCGGCCCGCCGACCTGATCACCGCGCCGATCTCCGCGCCGATCGCCTTCGCCGCCGGAGTGTGGCCCGTGGCGGGCGGCTCCGGCGGCTTCGGCGGCCAGCTCATGGGTCTGGTGTCCGCGCTGTCCCTGCACGCCGGCTGGCTGTACGCCGGGACGCTGATCGCCGCGCTGATCGCGGTCGTACGCAAGGCCGTGCTGATCGGCAGGCGCAGGCTGCCCGGGCGAGCCCCCTAGGTGAACGGCCCGGTGGGCGGCAGGACCTAGCTCCGGCGGCCCTTCGGCGGCCGCGCCGCCATCGCCGCCCCCACGATGCCCGCGTTGTTCTGGAGCTTCGCCGGGACGATGTCGGCCCGGATGCCCTGGATCAGCGGCAGGAACTTCTCCGGCTTGCGGCTGACGCCCCCGCCGATGATGAAGAGGTCCGGGGAGAACAGCATCTCCACGTGGGCCAGGTACTTCTGGAGCCGGTGGGCCCAGCGCTCCCACGTCAGGTCCCCGTCCTCCTTGGCCTTCACCGACGCCCGGGTCTCCGCGTCGTGGCCCTTGAGCTCCAGGTGGCCCAGCTCCGTGTTCGGGACCAGCTTTCCGTCGACGAACAGCGCGCTGCCGATCCCGGTGCCCAGGGTGAGCAGGATGACCGTGCCGTCCCGCCCCTCCGCGGCCCCGTACGACCTCTCCGCGATCCCCGCCGCGTCCGCGTCGTTCAGGACCGTGACCGGCAGGCCGCCCAGCTTCCGCGAGAGCAGCGCCGCCGTGTCGACGCCGATCCACGACTTGTCCATGTTGGCCGCCGACCGGGTCACGCCGCCGGTCACCACCCCCGGGAAGGTCACCCCCACGGGGCCGTCCCAGTCGAAGTGGCGCACCACCTCGACGACACAGCCGGCCACCCCCTCGGGGGTGGCCGGCTGCGGTGTCAGTACCTTGTGGCGCTCGCGCGCCAGGTCGCCACGGTCCAGGTCCACGGGAGCGCCCTTGATCCCGGAACCGCCGATGTCCACGCCGAAAATCTGCATGGACACACCGTACGAAAGGGGCTACTTCTCGGCGACCAGTGCGGCCGCTTCGGCGCGCAGGTCGCGGCGCAGTTCCTTCGGCAGCGAGAAGACGATCGACTCCTCGGCCGTCTTGACGATCTCCACGTCCGCGTAACCGCGCGCGGCGAGCCACTCCAGGACTTCCTCGACCAGGACCTCCGGCACCGAGGCGCCCGAGGTCAGGCCGACGGTGGTGACGCCCTCCAGCCAGGCCTCGTCGATCTCGCTCGCGAAGTCGACGAGGTACGCGGCGCGCGCGCCGGCGTCGAGCGCGACCTCGACCAGCCGGATCGAGTTCGAGGAGTTCTTGGAGCCGACCACGATGACCAGGTCGGAGTCTGCGCCCATCACCTTGACGGCGGCCTGCCGGTTCGAGGTGGCGTAGCAGATGTCGTCGCTCGGCGGCGAGACCAGCAGCGGGAACTTGGTCTTCAGCGCGTCGACCGTCTCCATCGTCTCGTCGACCGAGAGCGTGGTCTGCGACAGCCAGACGACCTTCGACTCGTCGCGCACCTCGACCCGTGCCACGTCGTCCGGGCCGTCCACGATCGTGATGTGGTCCGGGGCCTCGCCGGAGGTGCCGATGACCTCCTCGTGGCCCTCGTGGCCGATGAGGAGGATGTCGAAGTCCTCGTTCGCGTACCGGATGGCTTCCTTGTGCACCTTGGTGACCAGCGGGCACGTCGCGTCGATCGTCGCGAGCCTGCCGCGCGCGGCCTCCTCGTGCACCACCGGCGCCACGCCGTGCGCGGAGAACATCACGATGGAGCCCTCGGGGACCTCTTCCGTCCGCTCGACGAAGATGGCGCCCTTCTTCTCCAGCGTCTGAACGACGTACTTGTTGTGCACGATCTCGTGGCGGACATAGACCGGCGCACCGTACTGCTCGAGAGCCTTCTCGACAGCGATCACGGCTCGGTCCACGCCCGCGCAGTAGCCGCGCGGGGCGGCGAGCAGGACACGGCGGGAAGCGGAAGCAGTCATAGGCTCCATCGTACGGGGGTCTCCAGGAGGCCCGCCGTCCCCCGTACGGCACAGACTGGGGCGAAAGCCCGTCCCACCTGTCACCCTGTCGCCCACCTGCCGCTCACCCCTATCACCCGGAGGACGGATGGCGTCCGTTACGGACACGGATCCCGCGACGGCGCCCGCACTGCGGCGGAGCCTCGGATTCCGGGACCTGGTGGTCTACGGGCTGCTCTTCATCGCCCCCATGGCCCCCGTCGGGGTCTTCGGCACGCTCGACGCCAAGTCGCACGGCGCCGTCGCCCTCGTCTACCTGGCCGCGACGGTCGCGATGGCCTTCACGGCCTTCTCGTACGCGCAGATGGTGCGGGTCGCCCCGCAGGCGGGCTCGGTCTTCACGTACGCCCGCAAGGGCCTGGGCGAGGGTCCGGGGCTGATCGCCGGGTGGATGGCGATGCTCGACTACCTGCTGATCCCGGCGGTGGCGTACCTCTTCTCCGGGATCGCGATGAACGCCCTGGTCCCGGAGGTGTCCCGGTGGGTGTGGACGGCGCTGGCGGTCGTGATCACGACGCTGCTCAACCTGTGGGGCGTACGGGCTGCCGCGCGCGTCGGCTTCGCCGTGCTGGCCATGGAGATCCTGGTCCTGCTGGTGTTCCTGGTCTCCGCGGTGACCGTACTGGTCCGGGACGGGGCCCGACGCGGCTGGCTCTCGCCGCTGACCGGCGACGGCTCGCTCGGCTTCTCCACGGCCGCCGTACTGGGCGCCGTGTCGGTGGCGGTGCTCTCGTACCTGGGCTTCGACGCCATCGCATCCTTCGCTGAGGAGGTGACGGGCGGTTCGGCGCGGGTGGCCCGGGCGGTGCTGTTCTGTCTGGCGCTGACCGGGGTGCTCTTCATCGCGCAGACCTACTTGGCGGCGCTGCTGATGCCCGTGTCCGCCGCCGAGCTGGCGGCCGATCCGGCGCGGCAGGGCCCGGCCTTCTACAACGCGGTGGAGTCCTCCGTCGGGCCCTGGCTGCACGACCTGGTCGCGGCCAGCAAGGCGATCGGCGCGGCCTTCGCGGCGCTGGCCGGGCAGGCCGCCGCGGGCCGGCTGCTCTTCGCGATGGCCCGGGAGCGCCGGCTGCCCCGCGTGCTGGCCGGAACCTCGCAGGGGACCCCGCGCCCGGCGCTGCTGGTGGCGGCCACCGTCACGCTGATCGCCGCCGTGTGGGCGGCCCGGCGCGACGACGGGCTCGACCACCTGGTCTCCGTCGTGGACGTCGGGGCGCTGGTCGCGTTCACGCTGCTGCACGCCTCGGTGGTGGGCTGGTTCGTGGCCAAGCGGATGGAGGGGCCCCCGAACTGGTGGAAGCACCTGGTCGTCCCGGTGCTCGGAGCCGCCGTGACCGTGGCCGTGATCGTCGAGGCGGCGTGGACGGCACAGGTCGTGGGGGCGGTGTGGCTGGCGGTGGGCCTGGGGGTACTGGTGTCCCAGCGCGGCCGACGCGCGAGCGACGGACGAGCCGGGCCCGGCTCCGGTGTCGGTCCCGGCGGCTAGCCTGCGTGCATGGGTCTGAATACATCGGCGGAGGCGCCCCTGCCCGTCGGCCAGGTGTCCCGGCTCATCGGGGGCTGGATCGACAAGCTCGGCCAGGTGTGGGTGGAGGGGCAGATCACCCAGCTCTCGCGGCGGCCGGGGGCGGGGGTGGTGTTCCTGACGCTGCGCGACCCTTCACATGACATCTCCCTCAGCGTGACCTGCTTCCGCCAGGTCTTCGACGAGGTCGCGGATTCGGTGACGGAGGGCGCGCGGGTCGTCGTACTGGCCAAGCCGGAGTGGTACGCCCCGCGCGGCCAGCTGTCCCTGCGGGCCACCGAGATACGGCCCGTCGGCATCGGTGAGCTGCTGGCCCGGCTGGAGCGGCTCAAGCGGTCGCTCGCCGGCGAGGGGCTGTTCGCGCTGGACCGCAAGAAGCCTCTGCCCTTCCTGCCGCAGCTGATCGGGCTGGTGGTGGGGCGGGCCTCGGCGGCCGAGCGCGACGTACTGGAGAACGCGCGGCGCCGCTGGCCCGCGGTCCGCTTCGAGGTGCGCAACGTCGCCGTCCAGGGGGTCAATGCCGTGCCCCAGGTGATCGAGGCGGTCAAGGAGCTCGACGCCCTGCCCGAGGTGGACGTGATCATCGTGGCGCGCGGCGGCGGCAGCGTGGAGGACCTGCTGCCGTTCTCCGACGAGGAGGTCGTGCGCACGGTCGCGGCGGCCCGCACCCCGGTGGTCTCCGCGATCGGCCACGAGCCGGACTCCCCACTGCTGGACCTGGTCGCGGACGTACGGGCCTCCACCCCCACGGACGCGGCGAAGAAGGTGGTCCCGGACGTGGGCGAGGAGCTGGAGCGGGTACGCCAGCTCCAGGGCCGGGGCCTGCGCGCGGTGCGGGGGCTGCTCGACCGGGAGGAGCGGGGGCTCGCGCACGCCCTGGCGCGGCCGGTCTTCGTGCATCCGCAGCGGATGGTGGAGACCCGCGAGGCCGAGGTGGAGGCGCTGCTGGCGCGCGGCCGGCGCACGCTGGGGCACCTGCTGGACCGGGCGGACTCGGAGCTCGCGCACACCCTGGCCCGGGTGGTGGCGCTGTCCCCGGCGGCGACGCTGGAGCGCGGGTACGCGGTGCTCCAGCGGGCGGACGGGCATGTGGTGCGTTCGCCGCGGGACGTGGCGGCGGGCGACGAGCTGCGGGCGCGGGTGGCGGAGGGCGAGTTCGCGGTGCGGGTCGCGACGGCCGACGCGCAGGGCGCCGACCAGGGCGCCGACCCGGACACCGGATCGGGCGACGGATCGGGCGCTGCCCAGGGCGTCGACCCGGCCTAGAGACCCAGCTCAGGGGCCCTCGCGGAGCCCCTGAGGACGACACACTGCCGCAACAATTTCTTCGTAGGACACATTTAAGGTGGGAGCGGGAATGGCCGAGACCGAAACGGCGCTGGGGTACGAGCAGGCTCGGGACGAGCTGATCGAGGTCGTCCGCAAGCTGGAGGCCGGCGGCACCTCGCTGGAGGACTCGCTGGCGCTCTGGGAGCGCGGCGAGGAGCTCGCGAAGGTGTGCCGGCACTGGCTGGAGGGAGCCCGTGCCCGGCTCGACTCGGCGCTGGCGGCCCGCGACACGGGGGCACAGACGGGCGCCGGAGCGGACGAGGAGTGAGGTCGCTCACCCCCGGGGGGATTTAGTTGAAGTTTCATCTATTTGCCCCGTAGAGTCTGGGACATCGCTTCACCTCCGTATGGAAGAAGGCTTTCCGATGTCTCTCGTTCTTGACTCCGCCGCTCAGGACCTCCTGTTCCGCGAGGCCCGTACCGCCAACTCGTTCTCCGACGAGCCGGTGACCGAGGAGCAGGTCCAGGCGATATACGACCTGGTGAAGTTCGGTCCCACCGCCTTCAACGCGACCCCGCTGCGCATCACCCTGGTCCGCTCCCCCGAGGCCCGCGAGCGCCTCGTGCGGCACATGGCCGACGGCAACAAGGCCAAGACCGCCTCCGCGCCGCTGGTCGCCATCCTCTCCGCGGACAACGAGTTCCACGAGGAGCTCCCGCACCTGCTGCCGCACTTCCCGCAGGCCAAGGACGCCTTCTTCTCCGAGCGCCCGGTCCGCGAGCAGGCCGCCCTGGTGAACGCCTCGCTGCAGGCCGCCTACTTCATCGTCGGCATCCGCGCCGCCGGCCTGGCCGCCGGTCCGATGACGGGCCTGGACTTCGCCGGTCTCCAGAAGGAGTTCCTGGACGACGACCACACCCCGCTGATGGTCGTCAACATCGGCAAGCCGGGCGAGGACGCCTGGCTCCCGCGCAGCCCGCGCCTGACCTCCGAGCAGGTCATCACCACCGTCTGACACCACCGTCCGACACCGACGGCAGTACCCGCAGGCACACGCGAAGGCCGCGCTCCCGGATTCCGGGGGCGCGGCCTTCCGCGTACGTTCCGCGCACGCCGCCGCCGCAGCAGCGACGACGGCGGCTACGACGACCGGGCGGCTACTTGTCGCCCTGCTTGAACTCCAGCGCCGCCGCCATCACGCCGAGCTGCTCGTAGGAGGCCGTGCCCGTCACGACGGTGACGTAGCCCTGCTCCCGGCGCACGAGGGCGTCGTACTTCTCGCCCTCCCAGCGCTCCCAGGCCGTGTCCCCCACCTGCTGCGTCCGGCCCGTGGCCGTCGCGCGCTGGGTGACCTTGCCGAGGTACTTGTCCGAGGTGTCCGTGGACTGCTCGACCGCCACGTACTGCTTATGCGGGTCGAGGAAGCCCAGGTGCCAGCTGTTGGCGTCCTTGCGGACGAAGTCCACCGAGGTCGCCCGCCAGTCCGACAGCCCCACGGGCGCCGCCACCGGATACGGCGCGGCGCGGCGGGCGGTGATCACCTCGACCCGGTAGTCCACGACGCGCGTCGGGTCGGCCTTGTCGTCGTGCGGGATGCACAGGTAGATCCCGCCGACAAGAAGACCGATCACGACCAGCGACCGGACCATGTCCCAGACCGTCTGCTTCCCCTTCATACCTGCCATCGCACCATCGTCCCGCATGGTCGGCGGCGATCACCGCCGGGGTCGGCGCGGCGGACAGAAGAGCCCCCGGATCTGTCCGCTCAGGCCAATCGCCTGACCGATATTCCGCTCATACGTGACCCGCTCTGCTCAATTTGTCGACGTACCGATAGAGTTCCAGCACCCTCACTTCCCGGCCGTCGCCGTACAGAAAGGTGCGCTCCGATGACCGAGCACAACCTGCCGCCCCAGCTCGAAGTCTCTCCGGAGGCCCCCGACCGCAACCTCGCCCTGGAACTCGTCCGGGTCACCGAGGCCGCCGCCATGGCCGCGGGCCGATGGGTCGGGCGCGGCGACAAGCTCGGCGCCGACGGCGCCGCGGTCAACGCGATGCGGACCCTGATCTCCACCGTCTCGATGAACGGCGTGGTCGTCATCGGCGAGGGCGAGAAGGACGAAGCCCCGATGCTGTTCAACGGCGAGCGGGTCGGCGACGGCACCGGTGCCGAGGTCGACATCGCCGTCGACCCGATCGACGGCACCACCCTGAACGCCAAGGGCATGCCGAACGCGATCGCCGTCCTGGCCGCCGCCGACCGCGGCACCATGTTCGACCCGTCCGCGGTGTTCTACATGGAGAAGCTGGTCACCGGCCCCGAGGCCGCCGACTTCGTCGACATCAACGCCCCCGTCTCGGTGAACATCCGCCGGGTGGCCAAGGCCAAGAAGATGGCCGTCGAGGACGTCACCGTGGTCATCCTGGACCGCCCCCGCCACGAGGGCATCGTCAAGGAGATCCGCGAGACCGGCGCCCGGATCAAGTTCATCTCGGACGGCGACGTCGCGGGCTCGGTCATGGCGGTCCGCGAGGGCACCGGCGTGGACCTGCTTCTCGGCATCGGCGGCACCCCCGAGGGCATCATCTCGGCCTGCGCCATCAAGTGCCTCGGCGGCACCATCCAGGGCAAGCTGTGGCCGAAGGACGACGCCGAGCGCCAGAAGGCCATCGACGCGGGCCACGACCTGGACCGGGTCCTGCACACCAACGACCTGGTCTCCGGCGAGAACGTCTTCTTCGTCGCCACCGGCATCACGGACGGCGAGCTGCTGCGCGGCGTCCACTACCGCTCCGAGACCGCGACCACGTCCTCGCTGGTCATGCGCTCGAAGTCGGGCACGATCCGGCAGATCGACTCGACCCACCGGCTCTCCAAGCTCCGGGCCTACAGCGCGATCGACTTCGACCGCGCCCTGTAGGACCCCGCCCGAACCCGAAGGGGCGCTTCCCTGTGCGGGGGAAGCGCCCCTTCGGCGTGTCTTTGCGCGGCTGCGCCCCTGCGGGCTCCGCGTACGGGCTCCGGGCGGACGGCCCGGCCCGGCTCAGCCCGCGGCGGCGATCGGGCCCGCCGCGGGCCCCTGGCGCAGCTCCGCCGCGCGGCGCCGCCTGCGTGCCAGCACCACGCGCCGCTCGGCGGCGGTGAGCCCGCCCCAGACCCCGTACGGCTCGGGCTGGAGCAGCGCGTGCTCCCGGCAGGCGACCATCACGGGGCAGCGGGCGCAGACCCGCTTGGCGGCCTCCTCGCGCGACAGCCTGGCCGCGGTCGGCTCCTTGGAGGGGGCGAAGAAGAGTCCCGCCTCGTCCCTCCGGCACACCGCCTCCGCGTGCCATGGGCCGTCCTCTTCCCTCGCCGGCACCCGCGGCTTCGGTACGGCTGACGGGCGCGCCCCGAGCCCCTGGAGGCTTTTTATGGCGGCTACCTGCAGGGACTGATGCGGCGGATGCGGCACGGTCTACTCCTGACGACGTATACGCGAGCGAGAGACGATGCACCAGTCCCTACCCGCTGTACGCCCCCCTATGCACTGCGTGCCGCGGGGCGAGGGAGGTTCGACCGAAATCCGACGCCCCCGTGCATACCCCGCGCCGTCCTCACGCCCCCGGCGGCGCCCAGCCGGGAGCGCGGCCGCGGGCGCCGGGCAGGAGACCGGGGGCGAAGCCGCGCAGGGGCTCGGCGACGGCCTCGGCGGTGCCGTCGGCGGGTATGCCGGCGGTGGCCGACCGCGGCCTCAGCCCTGGCCGCCCTCCAGGCGCTTGCGCATCTTCAGCGCCAGGTCGACCAGCCGGGCGCCGAGCTTGGGCCGGGCCTCGATGTTGCCCAGCAGGGCGAAGCCGCGGACGATCACGACCGGGGCCTGCGGGTCGGTCACGGCGCGGGCCTCGCCGCGCACCTCGAAGTTGCCGAGGACCCCGCTGCCGTAGCCGCGCAGGGTGACGTTCTCCGGGACCAGGACCTCGACGTTGCCGAGGACGCAGGTCACGTTGATCTCGGTGACCTGCTGCTCGAAGACGGCCTCGGTCAGGTCGATGGTGATGTCACCCATGACAGACACGGCGCGGGTGTGGGCGCTCGGGCGCCAGCGCCCCTTGCGGGCGGAGCTGCTGCACACGGCGACGACGGTCTCGGCGGGCCCGCCGGCGGGGACCCCCGCGGGCCCGGCGTGCGCGCCCGGCTGCGGGGCGCCGCCGGGCGCGGGCAGGTCCCGTACGAGGACCTCCAGCTCGCCGACCGTCTTCAGGGCGTACAGCGAGTCCAGGCGCTCGGAGTGCTCCTCGGCGTCGAGCCGGCCCTCGGCGAGGGCGTCGGCCAGGATCGCGGCGATCCGGTCCCGGTCCGCGTCGGAAGCGCGCAGCTCGGCGGGGGCCGGCGCGGCGGGAGCGGCAGGGGCGGCGGGAGCGGCAGGGGCGGCGGGGTGCTTTTCCAGGTCCACGGGACCCAGCATAGCGAGACACGATAGATCGCGATACTGGCCAGTGAGCCTTACCTCACAGACACAGCCCGCGGCGGAGGTCCTACGCTGGTTAACCGCGCTGCCAATTGGTCGTCAGCGCTGTCTGCCGAGTGAGGAATGACTGCCGTCATGCCAGAGTTTGCGTACACCGACCTGCTGCCCCTGGGCGAGGACGCCACCCCCTACCGGCTGGTGACCTCCGAAGGCGTCTCGACCTTCGAGGCCGACGGCCGTACGTTCCTCAAGGTCGAGCCGGAGGCGCTGCGCAAGCTCGCCGAAGAGGCGATCCACGACATCCAGCACTTCCTGCGCCCCGCGCACCTCGCGCAGCTGCGCCGCATCATCGACGACCCCGAGGCCTCGGCGAACGACAAGTTCGTCGCCCTGGACCTGCTCAAGAACGCGAACATCGCGGCGGCCGGCGTGCTCCCGATGTGCCAGGACACCGGCACGGCGATCGTGATGGGCAAGCGCGGCCAGAACGTCCTGACCGAGGGCGGTGACGAGGCGGCGCTGTCCCGCGGCATCTACGACGCGTACACGCGCCTGAACCTGCGCTACTCGCAGATGGCCCCCCTCACCATGTGGGAGGAGAAGAACACCGGCTCGAACCTGCCCGCGCAGATCGAGCTGTACGCGACCGACGGCGGCGCGTACAAGTTCCTCTTCATGGCCAAGGGCGGCGGCTCGGCCAACAAGTCCTTCCTCTACCAGGAGACGAAGGCGGTCCTCAACGAGGCCTCCATGATGAAGTTCCTGGAGGAGAAGATCCGCTCGCTCGGCACCGCGGCCTGCCCGCCGTACCACCTGGCGATCGTGGTCGGCGGCACCTCGGCGGAGCACGCGCTCAAGACCGCGAAGTACGCCTCGGCGCACTACCTGGACGAGCTGCCGACCGAGGGTTCCGCCCTGGGCCACGGCTTCCGCGACCTCGACCTGGAGCAGCAGGTCTTCGAGCTGACCCAGAAGATCGGCATCGGCGCGCAGTTCGGCGGCAAGTACTTCTGCCACGACGTCCGTGTCGTCCGCCTGCCCCGCCACGGCGCGTCGCTGCCGGTGGCCATCGCGGTGTCCTGCTCGGCGGACCGCCAGGCGACCGCGAAGATCACCGCCGAGGGCGTCTTCCTGGAGCAGCTGGAGCGCGACCCGGCCCGCTTCCTGCCGGAGACCACCGACGAGCACCTGGACGAGGCCTCGGACGTCGTCTCCATCGACCTGACCCAGCCGATGGCGGACATCCTCGCGACGCTCACCGAGCACCCGGTGAAGACGCGGCTCTCGCTGACCGGTCCGCTGGTCGTGGCGCGCGACATCGCGCACGCCAAGATCAAGGAGCTGCTGGACTCGGGCGCGGAGATGCCGCAGTACCTGAAGGACCACCCGGTCTACTACGCCGGCCCCGCGAAGACCCCCGAGGGCTACGCCTCGGGCTCCTTCGGCCCGACCACGGCCGGGCGGATGGACTCCTACGTCGAGCAGTTCCAGGCGGCGGGCGGCTCCATGGTCATGCTGGCCAAGGGCAACCGCTCCCAGCAGGTGACGGACGCGTGCGGTGCGCACGGCGGCTTCTACCTCGGCTCGATCGGCGGCCCGGCGGCGCGCCTGGCCCAGGACTGCATCAAGAAGGTCGAGGTCCTGGAGTACGAGGAGCTCGGCATGGAGGCGGTCTGGAAGATCGAGGTCGAGGACTTCCCGGCCTTCATCGTGGTGGACGACAAGGGCAACGACTTCTTCCAGAACCCGGCCCCGGAGCCGACGTTCACCCACATCCCGGTCCGCGGCCCGGGTCTGGCGTAACGCCCCGGCCGGGACCGGTCCGGCAGCTTCGGGCCCCGGGGGTGACCATCACCGCCGGGGCCCGCCGTGCGTCCCCCGCAGCAGCTCCGCCTCCAGCGGGGTCGCGGCCAGGCCGTGTACGCGCGCCTCGCGCAGCTGCGGGAGCGTGAGCGCGTACAGCTCGCGGACGAGGGCCAGGGGGACGCCGTCCGGTCCGCCTACGGCGAGGCGGACCGCGCCCTCCTCGGCGATGATCCGCTCGCGGATCCACGGCGGGGGCGGGCCCCAGCCGCCGCCGCTGGTCTCGTACCCGTTCGCCGGGTCGGTGCAGTGCGAGGACTCGTACCAGCGCAGCCGGCCGTCTATCAGGCGCTGCCAGACCCGGTTGTGGCAGGAGTCGCAGGGTTCGCCATGCAATGTCACGGAGAATTCGACCATCCGTGGATGATGCGGTACCCGGGGCTCCACCGCACCCGGTTAACGTCTCCCCCATGACGCAGCTGCTGCCCACCGCCCGCGCCACGCGCGTGGTCGCCCACCGCGGGGCCTCCCACGCGCACCCCGAGCACACGCTCGCGGCCTACCGGCAGGCCATCGCCGACGGAGCCGACTCGCTGGAGTGCGATGTGCGGCTCACCGCCGACCGGAAGCTCGTGTGCGTGCACGACCGGCGCGTCGAGCGGACCTCCGACGGGCGCGGGGTCGTCTCGGAGATGACGTACGAGGAGCTGCGCGCCCTCGACTTCGGGGCGTGGAAGGGGCCCGGGCACGCCGGGGCCCGGGTGCTGCTCTTCGAGGACCTGCTCCAGGAGGCGCTGGCCGCGCCCTACCCGGTCGGACTCGCCGTCGAGACCAAGCACCCGACCCGTGCGGGCGGCCGTCTGGAGGCCGAACTGGTGCGGATGCTGCGGCAGTACGGGCTGGCCGACGGGGCCGCCGGGCGCGTCGAGGTGATGAGCTTCTCCCGCGCCGCGCTGACCCGGATGCACCGGCTCGCGCCCGGGCTGCCCTCCGTGTACCTGATCGAGCGCCGGGTCCGGCCGGTCCGGCCGCCGTACGCCACCCACGCGGGCCCGGGGATCGACCTCGTACGGCGCGATCCGGGGCTGGTGGGCCGGCTCCGGGCCAGGGGGCTGGCGGTACGGGTGTGGACCGTGGACGAGCCCGAGGACGTGGAGCTGTGCGTGCGGCTCGGGGTGGACACCCTCATCACCAACCGGCCGCGCGAGGTGCGCAAGCTGCTGAACGACATGTGACACCCGGCCGGGGTGCGCCGGCCGGGTGTGGGGGGTTCGGATCTGGCGGTTCAGGTCCCGCGGAACGCTTACGCGAAGCGCTGGTTCGCCGAGCCGTTGCAGGTCTGCAGTCGCAGCGGCTCGTGCGGGGCGGACACCGTCAGGCACATGCCCGGGGCGGCCGCGGGGCGGATCGTGGCACCGTCACGGACGAACTGCTGGTTCGCGCCGCCGTGGCAGTTCCAGATGATCAGGCCGGTGCCGCTGCCGTAGTTGGCGCCGGGGGCGTCGAGGCAGCGGTCGTGGGTGAGCTCGATGTGGATCGACTTGCGGGCCGCGTCGTACCACCAGCCCTGGTTGCGGCCTCCGTGGCAGTCCCAGCCGACGACCTTGGTCTCGTTGGCGCTGGCACCGCCGAAGGAGTCGAGGCAGTTGCCGGTCGCCTCGTTCTTGAGCGGCTTGTACAGGTCGTCCCACGCCCCGGCCTGCAGGACGGGGGTGCCGGTGCTCGCCGGGTCCGCGCAGGACGCCTCGCGCAGGCCGGAGTCGTAGAGCTGGGTCAGGCAGGACGCGAACGCGCCGTGGCCCCGGTAGTTGGGGTGGAAGGACTGGCGGGCGGTGTTCTCGTCCCACGGGAAGTGGTCCCCGAGGTCCAGGTAGAGGCCGCGGGCCCAGGTGTCCTCCATGCACACCTCGTGGCCGTTGAAGAGCCGCGAGTTGTCCAGGTAGGTGGCGCCGGCCGCGCGGGCCGCGGCGCGCATGCCCTTCTCGAAGGTGGGCACCGCGTAGTTGCGGCCCCAGGTGGCGTCGGAGTCGTACCCGGCGCAGCCGCCGGGCAGTTTGCCGGGGAAGCTCGGGTTGTCGTAGAAGTCGGGCCCGATGGGGCTGGGGTAGCCCATGACGACGAGCTTGTAGTCCGAGTCGGCGTAGCCCGCGTCGCGCATGACCGTCTTGAGGTCCGCGATGGTGGACTCCACCTTGGGCCTCAGGCCGTCGACGCGCGCCTGCCACCCGGGGGCGTACTTGGGCTCGCAGGTGCCCTGGCTGAGCACCCAGCGGGTCACGCAGTCGGTCATGACCGGGCCGAACTGCAGGTCGTCGTTGGCGCCGGCGACCAGCAGCACCATCTTGATCCTGGTGTTGCGGGCCTTGATGGCGAGGCTGTCGCTCTGCACCAGCTCGTCGGCGTACTGCTTGCTGCCGCCGATCCGGATGTTGCCGGTGTACCCGCCGGAACAGGCCACGTTGAAGGTCAGGTCGGCCGGGATGCCGGTGCGGTGGATCGCCGAGTCGGGCGAGCGGTGGCACTGGTTGTTCGGCGTGTTGGTCGCGGGGTCGTAGTTGCCCACGCCCTCGCCCGATATCTCGCTGTCGCCGAGCGAGATGAGTCCGGTCTTGCGCTCGCCCGCCGGGCGGATCGCCGGGTCGCCGTAGATCCTGGTGGCCTCCGCGGCGCGGATGGCCTCCAGCTCGGGCGACAGGGGGGTGACGGCTGCGGCGGGGGCTGCCGCCTGGGCCATGGGGGTGATGGCGGTGACGCCCCCGAGGGCGGCCGCGACCGCCGCGACGGCGGCGAAGGTAGATCTGAGCCTTGGTTTCGTGCGTGTGCGCGCCATGAAGGCCTCCCCGAGATCGGTGTTACCCCCGGTATTTACTGGTCAGTAGGGGAGTTGGGAACACTTCGAACAAGACAATTGCTCAACTTTTTGAGGAGGCCACGAACATGACAGAAGATCAGCAGGCCGCAGCAGCCGGGAACGCCTACCGGATCGAGCACGACTCCATGGGCGACGTACGGGTCCCCGCGCACGCCAAGTGGCGGGCCCAGACCCAGCGCGCGGTGGAGAACTTCCCCATCTCCGGGCAGCACCTGGAGCGCGCCCACATCGAGGCACTGGCCCGGATCAAGGCCGCGGCCGCCAAGGTCAACGCCGGGCTCGGCGTCGTGGACCAGGACGTCGCCGAGGCGATCCGCTCCGCCGCGGCCGAGGTCGCCGAGGGCCGCTGGGACGAGCACTTCCCCGTCGACGTGTTCCAGACCGGCTCCGGCACCTCGTCCAACATGAACGCCAACGAGGTGATCGCCACCCTGGCCACCGAGCGGCTCGGCCGCGACGTGCACCCCAACGACCACGTCAACGCCTCGCAGAGCTCCAACGACGTCTTCCCGTCCTCCATCCACATCGCCGCGACCGCGGCCGTCACGCGCACGCTGATCCCGGCGCTGGAGCACCTCGCTGCCTCGCTGGAGCGTAAGTCCGAAGAGTTCGCCGACGTGGTCAAGGCCGGGCGCACCCACCTGATGGACGCCACCCCGGTCACCCTGGGCCAGGAGTTCGGCGGGTACGCCGCCCAGCTGCGCTACGGCGTGGAGCGGCTGCGCGCCGCGCTGCCCCGGCTGGCCGAGCTGCCGCTGGGCGGGACCGCCGTCGGCACCGGCATCAACACGCCGCCCGGTTTCTCCGCCGCCGTGATCGCGGAGGTGGCCGGGGCCACCGGGCTGCCGCTCACCGAGGCGCGCGACCACTTCGAGGCCCAGGGAGCCCGGGACGCGCTGGTGGAGACCTCGGGGATGCTCCGTACGGTCGCCGTCTCGCTCACCAAGATCTCCAACGATCTGCGCTGGATGGCCTCCGGACCGCGCACGGGATTGGCCGAAATCAACCTCCCGGATCTCCAGCCGGGGTCCTCGATCATGCCCGGGAAGGTCAATCCGGTCGTCCCGGAGGCCGTCCTGATGGTCGCCGCCCAGGTGATGGGCAACGACGCCGCGGTCGCGGTGGCGGGCGCCGCCGGCAACTTCGAGCTCAACGTGATGCTCCCCGTGATGGCCCGCAACCTGCTCGAATCGATCCGGCTGCTGAGCAGCGCGAGCCGCCTGCTGGCCGACCGTACGGTCGACGGGATCACCGCCAACACGGCCCGGGCCAGGGAGTACGCCGAGTCCTCGCCCTCCGTGGTGACCCCGCTGAACCGGTACATCGGCTATGAGGAGGCCGCCAAGGTCGCCAAGAAGTCGCTCGCGGACCGCAAGACGATCAGGGAGGTCGTGCTGGAGTCCGGCTACATCGAGCGCGGCGATCTGACCGTCGAGGAACTGGATCAGGCCCTTGACGTGCTGCGTATGACCCGACCCTGAGCGGGGGCCGGATTCGGTCGTTTCCCGTCCCCGAACACCTCCGTGACCTGCACCGCAGCGGGGCCGCGGGCCCCAGCCCTAAGATCTGCGCATGACAGGTACCGGAGGCCGCGGGGGCGGCGTGGCGCACGACGGGGCGCGGGGCACGCACTGGTCGCCCGGGGAGCAGATCCTCTGGCGGTACCGCGACCACGCCCCGGGCCTGAGGGGCCAGGTGCACATCTGCCGCCCGGTGACCGTGGTGCAGGACACCGACGAGCTGCTCGCCGTGTGGATGGCCCCCGGAACCGAGTGCGTCAAGCCGGTGCTCGCCGACGGGAGCCCCGTGCACGAGGAGCCGCTCGCCACCCGCTACACCGCGCCGCGGACCACCGTGCGCGCGCACTGGTTCGGGGCGGGCGTGCTGAAGCTGGCGCGGCCCGGGGAGCCGTGGTCGGTGTGGCTGTTCTGGGAGCACGGCTGGCGGTTCAAGAGCTGGTACGTGAACCTTGAGGAGCCCCGCTCGCGCTGGTCGGGCGGGGTGGACTCGGAGGACCACTTCCTGGACATCTCCGTCTACCCGGACCGGACGTGGAAGTGGCGCGACGAGGACGAGTTCGCGCAGGCCCAGCGGTCCGGTCTGATGGACCGGGAGCAGGCGCTGCGGGTGCAGGCCGCCGGGCGCGCGGCGGTGGACGTGATCAAGGACTGGGGCACGCCCTTCCGCGACGGCTGGCAGGACTGGAGACCGGACCCGGCCTGGGGAGTTCCCGTTCTGCCCGAGAACTGGGACCGCACTCCGGCGCATATGACCTCATGAGACCCTTGATGCGCCCCCGGGGGGCAAACATAGGATCGTCCTCCGCCGGGTTCCCCGCGGCGCCGCCGCGAGGTCGTCCATCCGTAAATGTCGTGCCGTGAGCCGGACTTGACCGGAGGTCAACGCGAGACGATGAGGTAACGAGCGGGACGCGGAACCGCGGGGTGATGGTGTCCCCGCCGCTGAGCGGGTATACCGCGACTGACCGAGTTGAGTGCAGCGCACATCGAGCGCAAACGGACGGAATTCCACGCGTGACGGAGTACCCCACCTCGCAGGAGGGCCCGCAGCCCGCCACGGCCGCCGCGACACCGGCCCCGGGCGGCTCCGGCGCGCCCTCCTCCGGTACGGCCCGCGGCGGGCTCGGCCAGGTCGCCGTCGCCTCCGGCGCCTCCGGCGGAGGAAGCGACGAACCGGGCCACGGCAAGGCCCCGGTGCCGGCCGCCGAGGCCGTACGCGGCACGGGCGCGGGCACGCCCGGCGGCCGCCTGCCGCACGCACGCGGTGGCGAGGCCGCCCGGGGCAAGGCCTCGGCGGCGGGCGGCGACACCCCCGGTGACGCCCTCCAGGACCCTGCCCGGGCCGCGGCCGCGGGTACGGGCCCGGGACCCTCCGGCGCCCCCGCGTCCGGTGCCCCGGCCACCGCGGCCGGCGGCGCGGGCCGCCACGGCGGCGGCGCGATACCGGGCGGCGCGGCCGGGGAGGCCACCGCCGCGCGCCGCGAGGGCGACCGGCTGCGCTTCGTCGGCGCCGCCACCCGCCGGATCGCGCGCGGGATCGACCTCGACGAGATCGTGCTCGGCCTGTGCCGGGCCACCGTGCCCACCTTCTCGGACGCCATCCTGGTCTACCTGCGCGACCCGCTCCCGGTCGGGGACGAACGCCCCGTCGGCCCGGTCGTTTTAAGGCTGCGGCGCACCGACCGGCTCCGTCCGATCGACGACCTCACGGGCGGCGTGACGGGCGCCATGGCCGCCGCCGACACGGCCGCCGCCACCCATGCGGCCCTCGCCCCGGGCGGCGAACTCGACTTCAGCCAGCTCCCGATGGTCGGCCCGCAGGGTGACCTGCCGGCCGCCGAGCTCTGCGAGATCCGCCCCGGCGGAGCCCTCGCCGAGGTGCTGCGCGGCGTACGGCCCGTCTTCGGGTCCTCCGCCGCCGCGCGGGCCGCGCTGCCGGAGCTGCTGGGCGCGGAGCACCCCGTCCCGCGCGGGCAGCGGGCCATCCTGGCTCCGCTGCGCGGCCGCCGGCGCGTGATCGGCGCGGCGGTGTTCCTGCGTACCCCGGACCGGCCCGCCTTCGAGCAGAACGACCTGCTGGTCGCCGCCCAGCTGGCCACCCACACCGCGCTCGGCATCGACAAGGCGGTGCTCTACGGCCGCGAGGCGTACATCGCCGACGAGCTCCAGCGCACCATGCTCCCCGACAGCCTCCCCCAGCCCACCGGGGTCCGCCTCGCCTCGCGCTACCTGCCGGCCGCCGAGACGGCCCGGGTCGGAGGGGACTGGTACGACGCGATACCGCTGCCCGGCAGCCGGGTCGCGCTCGTCGTGGGCGACGTCATGGGCCACTCCATGACCTCCGCCGCGATCATGGGCCAGCTGCGCACCACCGCGCAGACCCTCGCCCAGCTCGACCTGCCGCCCGCCGAGGTCCTGCACCACCTGGACGAGCAGGCCCAGCGCCTGGGCTCCGACCGGATGGCCACCTGCCTCTACGCGGTCTACGACCCGGTCTCGCACCGGATCACCATCGCCAACGCCGGCCACCCGCCGCCGGTGCTGCTGCACCTGGGCGGCCGCGCCGAGGTGCTCCGCGTACCGCCCGGCGCCCCGATCGGCGTCGGCGGCGTGGACTTCGAGGCCGTGGAGCTGGACGCGCCCGCCGGGGCCACCCTGCTGCTGTACACCGACGGCCTGGTGGAATCCCGGCTGCGCGACGTGTGGACCGGCATCGAGCAGCTCCGCGAGCGCCTGGCCACCACCGCCCAGCTGACGGGTCTGGACCACCCGCCGCCGCTGGAGGCGCTCTGCGACGACGTGCTGGACATGCTCGGCCCGGGCGACCGGGACGACGACATCGCGCTGCTCGCGGCCCGGTTCGACGGGATCGCGCCCAGCGACGTCGCGTACTGGTTCCTGGACCCGGAGGAGACCGCGCCGGGCCGGGCCCGCCGGTTCGCCCGCCGTGCCCTGACCCGGTGGGGCCTGGAGGAGCTCCAGGACTCCCTGGAGCTGCTGGTCAGCGAGGTGGTCACCAATGCCGTGCGGTACGCCGAACGGCCCGTGACCCTGCGCCTGCTGCGTACGGACGTACTGCGCTGCGAGGTCGGCGACGACTCCCCGCAGCTGCCCCGCCAGCGCCGGGCCCGGGACACCGACGAGGGCGGCCGCGGCCTGTTCCTGGTCAACCGGATGGCCCGCCGGTGGGGTGCCACCCGCCTCAGCAGCGGCAAGGTGGTCTGGTTCGAGCTCGCGCTGCCGGGGGCGGCTGCCGAGCGGCGCTGACACCGGAGCGGAGCGAACGAGAGCCGCCCCGCAGCCTTCGGGCTGCGGGGCGGCTCTCGTTCGCTTACGGCTGCGGCACCTGGTTCGGCGGCACCACCGGCGGGTCCGGGGTCTTCGTCGGGGTCTTCGTCGGGGTCTTGGTCGGGTCCGGCGACTTCGTCGCGCTCCCGGTCGGGTCCACCGGCTTGGAGGTGCCCGGGTCCGGGCTGTTCTGCGTCGGCGGGGTGTACACCGGCGTGCTCGGGGTCTGGCTCGGCGTGTTCGACGGGGAGTTGCTCCGCGTCGGCGTCTGGGTCGGGCCCATCTTGGCCTCCTCCAGATCGAAGTCGCCGGTCTTCTGGCCCTTGAGCGCGGCCAGGGTGTACGCCTTCCAGATGGCCGCGGGGAAGCTGGAGCCGCCCGCACGGCCGCCGCCCGCCGTGCCGGTCAGGCTGACCTGCTCGTGGGAGGTGGGGTCGGTACCGAACATGGCGACGACGGTGACCAGCTCCGGGGTGTACCCGGTGAACCAGGCGGCGACGTTCTTCTCGGTGGTACCGGTCTTGCCGGCCGCCTCGTAGACGGAGCTCTTGACGGCCTTGCCCGAGCCGTCCTCGACGACTCCGGTGAGCACCTTGGTGACGGTGTCGGCGGTCTCGCGGCTGATGGCCTGGTCGCCGACGGGGCGGACGGGCTTGTACTCCCGGTCCGCGTGCACGGCGGACTTGATGACGGTCGGGGTGATCTTCTTGCCGTGGCTGTCGAGGGTGGCGTAGACCCCCGCCATCTCCAGGGTGTTGGCGCTCATCGTGCCGAGGGCCATGGCCGGCTGGTCCGCCGGCCAGCCGGGCCGGTCCTGCATGCCGAGGGCGAGACCGGTCGTCTTCACGTTCTGCGGCTTCGTGTCCACGATCATCTGGGCGTAGACCGAGTTCACCGACGAGTTGGTGGCGGACTGGACCGTCATCATCGGGTCGCCGTAGTCCTTGTCGTCCTGGTTCTGCGGGTTGAAGGGGACCTTGCTGCCGACCACGGGGCGCTTGCTGGTGCCGTCGTAGAGGGTGTTCGGGGTGATCGGCTTGCCGTCCTGGGTGGTGGCCTTGTTCTCCAGGGCGGAGGCGAGCACGATCGGCTTGAAGGTCGAGCCCGGCTGGTAGTCGGTGCGCAGCGCGTTGCTGGCCCACTGGTCGGACAGGCCGGTGCCGCCGTACATCGCGACGACGGCGCCGGTCTTCGGGTCCACCGAGGTGGCGCCCGCCTGGACGGCGCCGTCGACGGCGCGGCCCTTGCGGTCGAGCTTGGACTCCAGCTCGTCCTGGACGGCCTTCTCCAGCTCGGCCTGCTTCTTCGGGTCGATGTTGAGGGTGATCTCCCAGCCACCGGCCTTGAGCTCGGCGTCGGTCATGCCGGTCTGCTTCTTCAGCTCCGCGTCGGCGGCCTGGACCAGGTAGCCCTTCTGTCCCTCCATGCCCGGGGCGGCCTTGGGCTTGATGGGCTCCTGGAACTTCATCTCCTTGCGCTTGGCCGCGTCCAGCTTGCCCATCTCGACCATGTTGTCGAGGACCGCGTTGAAGCGGACCATGACCAGCCGCTTGCCGTTCTCCCCGGCGGTCGCCCAGTCGTACTGGCTGGGGGCCTGGAGGACGGCGGCGAGGTACGCGCCCTGCTCCAGGGTCAGGTTCTCGGCGTCGACGCCGTAGTACGCCTGGGCCGCGGCCTGGATGCCGTACGCGTTGCGCCCGTAGAAGTTGGTGTTCAGGTAACCGGCGAGGATGTCCGGCTTCTCCATGCGCTGGTCGACCTTGAGGGAGATCACCAGCTCCTTGAGCTTGCGGGTCGCCGTCTGGTCCTGGGTCAGGTAGAAGTTCTTGACGTACTGCTGGGTGATGGTCGAGCCGCCGGCCTTGCCCTTGCCGGTGGCCGTGTTCCACACACCGCGGGCGATGCCCTTGAGGTCGACGCCGCTGTCCTTGTAGAAGGACTTGTTCTCGATCGCGATGAAGGCCGTCTGGACGTCCGACGGGATCTTGCTGATGGGCAGGATCTGGCGGTTGAGCTTGCCGTCCTGGGCCATGACCGAGCCGTCGGAGTACTTGTAGACGTTGCTCTGCTTGAGGGCGTCGGCGTTGGGGTCGGGCTCCTCCACGTAGAAGTAGAGGGCGATCAGGGCGCCCATGCCGAGCAGGATCAGCCCGAGGAACGTGCCCAGGATCTTCTTCCAGGTGAAGAAGCGGCGTATGCCGGTCGGTTTGCCCGCGCTGCCCTTCCCCTTGGCGCGCTCGCGCGGCGCCCGCCGCGCACCGCGCTGCTGCTGCGCCCGTCGCGCTTCTGCTCGGCCCATCGCTCCCGCTCCGCTCGATTACCCCCCCGACATCAGCTCAGAAAGCTAACACCGCAGGCTGTGACAAAGGTTGACTAACCGTGCTTATAACCGGTCAATTCGGACGTGAGAATCAGCACCCACATCAATGGAACCGACGCACGCAAAGCCATAAGGGTTGCGGCCCGCCAGAAAAGTGATATCACTTTGCTAAGCGGTCTGACCGGCCGCCGACAAGCGAAACGGGGCAGATCATGACAGACACGGCAACGGAGATCGAGTCGGGTACCGGCGCGGCCACGCGGGAGTTCGCCGCACGCAGCGTCGGCGGCGGACTGGCGCTGCTGCTCGGGCTCGTGGGCCTGGCGGCCGGTGCGGGCCTGATCGCCTTCGGCGCCGCGGCCACGGCCACCGCCCTCAAGGTCTGCCTGATATTCGCGGGCGTCGCCACGATCCTCGCCGCCATCACGGCCATGAGCGGGCTGAACACGGTGGCCCCCGGCGAGGCCCGCGTGGTCCAGCTGTTCGGCCGCTACCGCGGCACGATCCGCACCGACGGCCTGCGCTGGGTCAACCCGCTGACCTCGCGGGAGAAGATCTCCACCCGGGTCCGCAACCACGAGACCGCCGTCATGAAGGTCAACGACGCCTACGGCAACCCGATCGAGCTGGCCGCGGTCGTGGTCTGGCGGGTCGAGGACACCGCGCGCGCCGTCTTCGAGGTCGACGACTTCACGGAGTTCGTCGAGACCCAGACCGAGGCGGCGGTCCGCCACATCGCGATCGAGTACCCCTACGACTCCCACGACGAGGGCGGCCTGTCGCTGCGCGGGAACGCCGAGGAGATCACCGAGAAGCTGGCCGTCGAGCTGCACGCCCGGGTGGAGGCGGCCGGTGTGCACATCATCGAGTCCCGCTTCACGCATCTCGCGTACGCTCCGGAGATCGCCTCCGCGATGCTCCAGCGCCAGCAGGCGGGCGCGGTCGTGGCGGCCCGCAAGCAGATCGTCGAGGGCGCGGTGGGCATGGTCGAACTGGCCCTGACCCGCCTGGCCGAGCAGGAAATCGTGGAGCTCGACCCGGAGCGGAAGGCAGCGATGGTCTCCAACCTGATGGTGGTCCTGTGCGGTGATCGCGCGGCCCAGCCGGTCGTCAACACGGGCACCCTCTACCAGTGAGTCCCGCCGAGGAGGACCCCGCCCCGGCCCCCGGGGCGAAGCGGCAGGCGCGCAAGCAGGTGCTGCTGCGGCTCGACCCGCAGGTGCACGACGCGCTCGCGCGCTGGGCCGGCGAGGAACTGCGCAGCGCCAACGCGCAGATCGAGTTCCTGCTCCGGCGGGCCCTGGCGGAGGCCGGCCGGCTCCCGGGCGGGGCCGGCCCGATCCCGCCCCGCGGCCGCCCCCGCACCTCTCCGGACTCCTGACCTTCAGGGCCGGCGGTTCAGCAGGACGAACCCGTCCTGCTGGGCCACCGTCCGGTACCCGTCGCCCTTCGCCATGTCGAGGGCGATCGCCTCCTCCACCACGGACAGCGGCCAGCGCCGGTGCGGCGCCACCTTCGTGTCCACGATGATCCACTCGGGGCGCGGCCGGCTCTGCGGCCAGCCGTACAGGCTGGTGCTGGTGCGGTTGGTCAGGTGCGGCACCAGCCCGTCCGAGGCCTGGACCGTGGCCCCGTCGGGGATCCGGTCCATCAGCTCCTGCGCCACGGCGACCCGGGGGTCCGCCCGCCAGGTGTCCGGCTGGACCAGCTGCCACACCGGGAATCCGGGCAGCAGCAACAGGCAGATCCCGGCCGCGCCCGCGAGGTACCGGCGCAGCCCGGCCACCGTGGTGCCGCGCCGGACCAGGGCGTCGGTGAACGCCGCGAAGACGATCGGCATCAGCACCAGCGAGTAGTGGTAACCGGTGCCCCAGTGGGCCGAGTTCTGCGAGACGAACCGCCACAGCAGCGTCGGCAGGGCCACCAGCGCGATCGGCGAGCGCAGGGCCAGGAACAGGGTCGGCGCCAGCACCAGCACCAGGGTCGAGACCTTGGTCTCGGGGGTGACCAGCCCGACCGTGGCCTCGTGCAGCAGCTCCCCGGCGCCGGCCCAGAAGCCCGCCCCGCCGCCCTCGGAGCCGCCCAGGTACGACGTGTAGGCGTACTCGCCGCCCGGGTTGAAGGCGGGCAGCACCACCAGCATGGCCAACGCCGTCCCGGCCACGCCCACCACGGCGGTGACGATCCCGAGCCGCCTCGCGCCCGGGCCCGCGCGCCAGGCGATGACCAGGCCGATGACGGCCACCGTCAGCCCGAGGTCCTCCTTCACCAGCACCAGCGGCACCGCCCAGTACGCGGCCGCCCGCAGCCGCCCGGAGCCGAGGGCCGCGAGCGAGCACGCGAGCAGCGGGAGGGCGAAGGCCACCTCGTGGAAGTCGAAGCCGACTCCGCTCGCGATGCCCCAGGACAGCCCGTAGCAGAGCCCGATCACCACGGCGGGCACCCGGCCCAGCGACCGGTGCGCCCAGCCGGCGAGCGGCACCACGCTCGCGGCGACGAGCACCGCCTGCGCGACGAGCAGGGTCTGGGCCGAGGGCCACAGCCGGTACAGGGGCGCGAGGACGGCGAGGACCGGCGAGAAGTGGTCCCCCAGGATGGGGAAGTCCGGGGCCTTGAGCTCGGACACGGGCAGCCGGCCCACCGCGTAGGAGCGGACGACCTGGTCGAAGATGCCGAGGTCGTAGCTGTGCGAGAGCAACCGGTGGTGGATGCGCAGGGACAGGGCCAGGTAGCAGAGGAGGAGCCCGGCGGCGAGGGTCCAGATCCACCACGGGGGCGTGTACGGAGCCTCGGCGGACCGCTCCGGCTCCGTCCGGCCCGCGGGTCCGGACTGCTGCGGGGGGAGGGTGGCGGCGACGTCGGAGGGGGGTGCGTGCATGGCGCGCCTTTCGGAAAGCGGGGCCGACTGCCTCAACCTGCCAGCCGCCTCCGGCCCCCGCGCCGTGCGGCATCCAGGAGGACCCGAGTCCCTACGAATGGCCCCCATCGGCGTGCGCGGCGCCCGCTGCACCGTGCGTATACACCACGCGTATACACCATGTGTATAGTCGCTGTCATGTCCATCGGTCACACGCTCCTCGCGCTGCTGGAGGCCGGCCCCCGGCACGGCTACGACCTCAAGCGGACCTTCGACGAGAAATTCGGCCACGACCGCCCGCTCGCCTACGGACAGGTCTACTCGACCATGTCCCGCCTCCTGAAGAACGGCCTCGTCGAGGTCGACGGAGTGGAGATCGACGGCGGTCCCGAGCGCAAGCGCTACGCCATCACCGAGGCCGGCATCACCGACGTCGCCGCCTGGCTGGCCACCCCCGAGAAGCCGGAGCCCTACCTCCACTCGACGCTCTACACCAAGGTCGTCCTCGCGCTGCTCACCGGCCGCAGCGCCCAGGAGCTGGTGGACTCCCAGCGCTCCGAACACCTGCGCCTCATGCGCACCCTGACCTCCCGCAAGCGCAAGGGCGGCCTCACCGACCAGCTGATCTGCGACCACGCCCTGTTCCATCTGGAGGCCGACCTGCGGTGGCTGGAACTCGCCGCGGCCCGCCTCGACCAGCTCGCCCAGGAGATACGCCGATGAGGATCCCGCCCGGCACCCTGCTCGCCGCCCAGGACCTGCGCAAGGCGTACGGGACCACCCAGGCGCTGGACGGAGCCGAATTCACCATCCACCCCGGCGAGATCGTCGCCGTCATGGGCCCGTCCGGCTCCGGCAAGTCGACCCTGCTGCACTGCCTCGCCGGGATCGTCCCGCCCGACTCCGGCTCCATCACCTACGACGGCCGCGAGATCGCCGGGATGAGCGACGCGGCGCGCAGCGCCCTGCGCCGCACCGAGTTCGGCTTCGTCTTCCAGTTCGGCCGGCTCGTCCCCGAGCTGACCTGCCTGGAGAACGTCGCTCTCCCGCTGCGCCTGAGCGGCGTCAGGCGCAAGGCGGCCGAGGCCACCGCCCTGGAGTGGATGGTCCAGTTGGAGGTGGACCACGTCGCAGGCCGGCGCCCCGGCGAGGTCTCGGGCGGTCAGGGTCAGCGGGTGGCCATCTCCCGCGCGCTCGTCACGCGGCCCCGGGTCGTCTTCGCGGACGAGCCCACCGGGGCCCTGGACTCCCTCAACGGCGAGCTGGTGATGCGGCTGCTGACCGAGGCGGCCCGCTCCGCCGGAGCCGCCGTCGTCCTCGTCACGCACGAGACGCGCGTGGCGGCGTACTCCGACCGCGAGATCCTCGTGCGCGACGGCAGGTCCCGCGACATGGAACACGTCGTATGAGCCTGACGGAGAACGGCCGGGCCTGGTGGCGCGACCTGGCCATGGGCGTCCGCTTCGCCTTCGGCGGCGGCCGCGAGAGCTGGATCCGCACCCTGTTCACCGGCGTCGGCGTCGGCCTCGGCGTCGCCCTGCTGCTGGTCACCACCGCCCTGCCGAGCGCGCTGACGGCCCGGACCGACCGCGGCGACGCCCGACTCGCCGTCGAGATGGAGGCCGACCGTCCCGGGCCCGACACCCTGCTCACGGCGTCGGCCGACCAGGACTACCGCGGCAAGAGCATCGAGGGCGTCCTCATCAAGGCCGAGGGCCCCGAGGCCCCCGTACCGCCCGGGCTCAGCCGGATCCCCGCTCCGGGCCGGCTCGCGGTCTCCCCCGCCCTCGACCGCCTGATGAAGTCCGACGAGGGGGCGCTGCTGCGCGAGCGCCTCGGGGGCGAGGTCACCGAGCTGATCGGCGACGCGGGCCTGCTCGGGCCGGGCGAGCTCTACTTCTACGCGGGCAACGCCGAACTGGAGCGCCCGCCCGGCACGGAGATCAGCATCGTCCACCGGTCCAGGGCCTTCGGCGGCGATCCCGAACCCGACGCGCTCGACCCGGTGCTGGCCCTGATGGTGGTCCTGACCTTCGTGGCCCTGCTCATGCCGGTCGTCGTGTTCGTCGCGGCGGCCGTCCGCTTCGGCGGTGACCGCCGCGACCGCCGCCTCGCCGCCCTGCGCCTGGTCGGCGCCGACCACCGGATGGTCCGCCGGATCGCGGCGGGCGAGGCCTTGGCCGGGGCCCTGGCCGGGCTGCTGCTCGGCGCCGCCTTCTTCCTGGCCTCCCGTCAACTCGTGGGCAGCTTCGCGCTGTCCCAGCGCAGCGTCTTCCCGGCCGACCTCGATCCGAGCTGGTGGCTGGCCGCGCTCGTCGCCCTCGCCGTGCCGGCCGCCGCCGTGGCCGTCACCCTGTTCACGCTCCGCGGCGTGCTCGTCGAACCGCTGGGCGTCGTACGGGCGGCCGCGCCGGTCCGGCGCCGGATCTGGTGGCGGCTGCTGCTGCCGGCCGGCGGACTCGGCCTGCTCGCGCCGCTGATGGGCCGTGGCACCGTCAGCGGCGAGTTCGGCCAGGTGCAGGTCAGCGTCGGCGTCGTCCTGCTGCTCGTCGGCATCACGGCCCTGCTGCCCTGGCTGCTGGAGCGTACGGCCGGTCTGCTGTCCGGCGGTCCGGTGTCCTGGCAGCTCGCGGTACGCCGGCTCCAGGTCGCCAGCGGTACGGCCTCCCGGCTGGTCAACGGGATCGCGGTCGCGGTGGCCGGAGCCATCGCCCTGCAGATGCTCTTCGCGGGCACGGAGAGCGGCTACACCGTGGAGACCGGCGCGGATCCGGCGCGGGCCGCGCTGTCGGTGGCGGTCGACCCGTCGAGCGGCACCGGGTCGCTGGAGGCGGTGACCGGCGAGCTGGCCCGGACCCGGGGGGTCGCCAGGGCGGCCGCGCTGAGCAGCCTCAGCGCGGCCGCCGAAGTGCCGTCGCCCGACCGGACCGTCCACCTCACCGTGGGCACCTGCGAGGCCCTGCGCGAGGTGGCGCGCCTGGCTGCCTGCGCCGAGGGCGACGCCTTCGTGCTGGCCGACGACCCCCGTGCGGACTGGGGGTCCCCGGGAGCCACCGCCCGGCCCGGCGAGAAGCTCTTCGCCGGTGGTGTCATGGGCTACGCCTTCGATTCGGGCGTCGTGGAGTGGACCGTCCCGGCGAACGCCCGTACCGTACCCGCCCGTCCGGACCCGGACGGCCGCGTGCGCTCCGGTCTGCTGGTGACCCCCTCCGCCGCGCCGCAAGGGGTCGAGGCCCTCCGACAGGTGTTCGTGCAGCTCGACCCGGCCGTGCCGGACGCGATCGAGCTCGCGCGCACCGCCGCCTTCCGGGCCGATCCGGCATCCATGGTCGGCACGCTCTCCCCGACCCGGCTGGACCCCCAGTACGGGGCGATCCGCAGCGGCCTGTTCATCGGCGCGACGCTGGTGCTGGTACTGATCGGGCTGAGCCTGCTCGTCGCACAGCTGGAGCAGCTGCGCGAGCGCAGGAAGCTGCTGTCCGCCCTGGTCGCCTTCGGCACCCCGCGCCGGACGCTGAGCCTGTCGGTGCTGTGGCAGACCGCGCTGCCGGTCACGGTGGCCATGGTGCTGGCGAGCGCCACGGGCCTGGCCCTCGGGTCGGTGCTGCTGAGGATGTCCGAGATGCCCGTCAGCGTCGACTGGGGTGCGGTGCTGGCGCTGGTCGGCGCCGGCGCGGGCGTGGTCGTCCTGGTGACCCTGCTCAGCATGCCGCCGCTGCTGCGGATGATGCGCCCGGACGGACTGCGTACGGAGTGAGCGCACCCCCGCCCGCTCCAGGTAGCGCCCCCGTCAGTCGGTGGGCCACACCGGGAGCGGGCGCACGGCTTCGCGCAGGGCGGCCGCGACGGCCCTGAACTCCTCCTGCCGCGCCGTCCCCGTACGCATGGCCAGCGCGATCCGCCGCGAGGGCGCGGGCTCCGCGAAGTACCCGGTGGCCAGGTACTCGTTGCGGGCGGTCTCCAGCCGCAGCGCGGTCCGCGGCAACAGCGTCACCCCCATTCCCCCGGCGACCAGTTGTACGAGGGTGGACAGTCCCGCGGCGGTCGTGGTGACGTCGGCGCCGCTCGTGCGCCCGGCTTCGCGGCAGATGTCGAGGGCCTGGTCGCGCAGGCAGTGCCCCTCGTCGAGCAACAGCAGCTGCAGGCCCCGCAGTTCTTCGCGCGGGATGTCCCTGCGCCCGGCCAGGGGGTGCTCCCGGGGCGCGAGGAGTACGAAGTCCTCGTCGAAGAGCGGCAGTTCGGTGACGCCGGGAACGCCGAGCGGCACCGCCAGCAGCAGCAGGTCGAGCCGCCCGGCGGCCAGCCCCTCCAGCAGCGAGGCCGTCTGCTCCTCGTGCACCTGGAGGTCCATGCGCGGGTAGCGCCGGTGGAAGAGCCCGAGCACGGTCGGCAGCAGGTACGGGGCCACGGTCGGGATCACCCCGAGCCGCAGGGCCCCGGTGAAGGGGGCCCGTACCGCCTCGGCCTCCTCCAGCAGCCCGCCCATCGCGTCGAGCACGGCCCGCGCCCGGGCCGCGATCCGCTCGCCCGCCGGGGAGAGCAGCACCTTGCGGGTGGTGCGCTCCAGCAGCTGCACCCCGAGGGCCTCCTCCAGCGCGGAGACGGCGCCGGAGAGCGCCGGCTGGCTCATCCCGATGGCGGCGGCGGCGTCGCGGAAGTGCAGGTGCTCGGCGACGGCGACGAAGGCGCGCAGCTGCGCGAGCGTCGCCTGCTTCGCTCCCCTATTACCGATGGCCACTGATAGGTACCTCCGATCACCCGACACAACAGTAGCTATTTCTGTAATCAATGCAGCTGTGTCAGCATGTGAGATCAGTCCAACCCCCTCGGAAATCCCCCAAAAGGGTCAGTTTCCATTCCGCAAGGAGAGCACGTGCTCACTGTCGGTGACAAGTTCCCCACCTACGATCTGACCGCCTGCGTCTCGCTCGAGGCCGGCAGCGAGTTCGCCCAGATCGACCACAAGACCTATGAGGGCAAGTGGCGCGTGGTGTTCTTCTGGCCGAAGGACTTCACCTTCGTCTGCCCGACCGAGATCGCCGCCTTCGGCAAGCTGAACGAGGAGTTCCAGGACCGCGACGCCCAGATCCTCGGCGTCTCCGGCGACTCCGAGTTCGTCCACCACGCCTGGCGCAAGGACCACGCCGACCTGCGTGACCTGCCCTTCCCGATGCTGGCCGACTCCAAGCACGAGCTCATGCAGGCGTGCGGCGTCCGCGGCGAGGACGGCTTCGCCCAGCGCGCCGTCTTCATCGTCGACCAGAACAACGAGATCCAGTTCACGATGGTGACCGCCGGTTCCGTGGGCCGTAACCCCAAGGAGGTCCTGCGGGTCCTCGACGCCCTGCAGACCGACGAGCTGTGCCCCTGCAACTGGAACAAGGGCGAGGGCACCCTCGACGCCGGCGCGCTGCTGGCCGGTGAGTGACGGATGTCCCTCGACGCCCTGAAGTCCGCCATACCGGACTTCGCCAAGGACCTGAAGCTGAACCTCGGCTCGGTCATCGGCAACAGCGACCTCCCGCAGCAGCAGCTGTGGGGCACGGTCCTGTCCTGCGCGATCGCCGCCCGCTCCCCGCGCGTCCTGCGTGAGCTGGAGCCGGAGGCGAAGGCGAACCTCTCCCCCGAGGCGTACACCGCCGCCAAGTCCGCCGCCGCGGTCATGGCGATGAACAACGTCTTCTACCGCACGCGGCACCTGCTCTCCGACCCGGAGTACGGCACCCTGCGGGCGGGCCTGCGGATGAACGTCATCGGCAACCCGGGTGTGGAGAAGGTCGACTTCGAGCTGTGGTCGCTCGCCGTCTCCGCCATCAACGGCTGCGGCCAGTGCCTGGACTCGCACGAGCAGGTCCTGCGCAAGGCCGGCGTCGGCCGCGAGACGGTCCAGGAGGCCTTCAAGATCGCCTCGGTGATCCAGGCCGTAGCCGTCACCCTCGACGCCGAGGCCGCCCTCGCCGCCGAGTAGTACCGCCCAGCACGACGAAGGACCCCGCTGCCGTTCCCGGCCGCGGGGTCCTTCGCTTCTCTCACTTCCTGAGCGCGGCCATCAGCTCGCGCGCGTCCTCGATGAGCGCCGCCTTGAGCGCGTCCCCGTCGGGCTCGGGCTGCCCCTCCTGCCCGAACCACTGGACGACGACCGAGAGGACCACGCCGCCGTCGAGGACGTCGATCCGGCAGGCGCCCGCGTACTCGGCGATCAGCGCCCGCTCGCCGAGTCCGGGAACCAGTTCCGACGTGGCGATCCTCATGCGCAGGTCCGGGTCGAAGCCGGGCCCCGTGCCGAACTCCGGCTCGGGGTCGGTCTTGCGGTGCGCCTCGACGGCCGTCTGCACCTGGTAGTTGAGCCGGTCCTCGCCCCACCGCATGGCGTACGAGCAGTACGACCAGTCCACGGCCGGGGTCTCGGCGTGGTGCGGAATGCCGCCGCCGTCGAACCCCCCGACCAGCTTGCCGAGCGCCTGCATCTTGGCGTCCGCGCACAGGTCCTGGGAGTGCCGGTACGCGATGGGCGGCCCGGCGTCAGCGAAACGATCCTCCAGCGTCCACGCGCCCGCCCACACGGCGGACGCCAGCACCGCACCGCCCAGGGCCCATAACCAGGGCCGGGCCGGCCCGCGTACGGACCCGCCCGCCGCGGCCGGCTCCTGCGCCGGACCGGCCGGGGACTCCGGGGCCGCCCGGGGCCACTCCCCCTCCAGCTCAGGCTCGCTGATCATGCGCGGCCTCCCGGGCGGCCGAACCCACGGCGGTCGCCCCGTGCGGCGCGGGCCCGACCGGCGAGGCGCCGTGCCGCAGCCGGTCGCGCGAGTACGCCCTCAGGTAGACCACCACCGTGTTGGTGACGGCGACCAGCGGCACGGCCACCACCGCTCCGCCGATGCCGGCGATCATCCCGCCGGCCGCCACCGACAGCACCACCGCGAGCGGGTGGACGCGTACGGCCCGGCCCAGGATGAAGGGCTGCAGCACGTGCCCCTCGATCTGCTGCACGGCCAGGACCACGAGCAGCACCATCAGCGCGGTGAACGGCCCCTGGGTCACCAGCGCCACGACCACCGCGAGGGCGCCGGAGACCACCGCGCCGACGAGCGGGATGAAGGCGAACAGGAAGATGAAGACGGCGAGCGGCACCGCCATCGTCACGTCCAGGAAGTACAGGCCGAGTCCGATGAAGATGGCGTCGATGAGCGCGACGAGGACCGTGCCGCGCACGTACGCGGTCAGGGTGCGCCAGGCGCGCGGTCCGGCGCCGGCGACTCCGGGGCGGGCGGCGCCCGGGACCAGGCCGAGGACCCAGTTCCAGATGCGCTTGCCGTCGTAGAGCAGGAAGAGCGTGGAGAACATCGCGAGGAGGATGCCGGTCAGCACCTCGACGAGGACCGTCACGCCCTGGAGGCCGGCGGAGGTGATCTGCTCGGTGTTGGTGCCGATGGTCTCGCTGAGGTTCTTCGCGATGTCGTTGATCTGCTTCTCGGTCACGTGGAACGGACTGTCCAGTGCCCAGAGTTTGAGTTCGTTGATGCCGTCGCGGACGCGGTCGGAGAGGTCGTCGAGGTTCTCCATGACCTGCCAGACCACGAACCAGCCGACCAGCCCGATGACCACGAAGCCGAGGACCGCGGTGACCGCGGTGGCGAGCCCGCGCGGAAGGCCGAGCCGGCGCAGCCGGACCACGAAGGGCTGGAGCAGGGCCGTGACGAGCAGGGCGGCGGCGAAGGCGAGGACGACCAGGCGGACTTCGCTGATCATCTTCATCAGCACCCAGAGCATCCCGGCGAGCAGCAGCAGCCGCCAGCTGGCCTCGGCCGCGACCCGCAGCCCCCAGGGGAGCACGCTCGCCGGGGCGGGACGCTCGGGGAGGACGGGGTGTTCGGCGGTCACGGGCGCGGGCGCCGGTGCGGGCGCGGTCACGGCGGCCGCCGGTACGGGTGCGGGCGCGGGCGCGCGCGAGGACTCGGGGAGGTCGCCGGAGGTCTCGGCCTCGACCTCCGCACGCCGCTCGTCGAGGCGGGCCTCCATCCGGCTCAGCCTGCTACCGAGCCGGCCGAGCCAGCCTGACCTCTTCGCCATGTCGATCCCTTCCCCCCGCCCGTTGGACACCCCTCGAAAGACCGTACACGCGAGGAGCCCCGCACCGTAGGACGGTGCGGGGCTCTTCGAGGTTGTGCGGCGGAGCCGGTCAGTACCAGCCGTTGGCCTGGTGGAAGTTCCAGGCTCCGCACGGGCTGCCGTAGCGCCCGTTCATGTAGTTCAGACCCCACTCGATCTGGGTGGCGGGGTTGGTGCGCCAGTCGGCACCGGCCGAGGCCATCTTCGAACCGGGCAGGGCCTGGACGAGACCGTACGCGCCCGAGGACTTGTTCACGGCCAGGTAGTTCCAGGTGGATTCCTGGTTGATGATGTTGGAGAAGCACTGGAACTGCCCCGCCGGAACCATCTGCTGGGCGATCGCCTTGACCTGCGCGACCGTGTAGGAGGCCTGGACCTCGAAGTCGGCGCCGTCGCGGGCGGCGGAGCGGCTGGCGACCTGCTCCTTCGCGTCGCGCTCCTTCTTCGCCTTCTCGTCGGCCGCCTTCTGGGCCTCGGCCTTCTTCGACTTGGCGTCCTGGGCGGCCTGGATACGGGCTGCCTCCTCGGCCGAGCGCTTGGCGTCGGCGTCGGCGGCGTGGGCGATGGCGTCGGCCTGCTGCGTCAGGGACGCGTTCTGGACCTGAGCGTGGTCGCCGACCGGGATGTCAGTGAGGAGAGTCGTCCCGGACGCGGTCGTCTCAAGATCGTTCGAGGCGGGGTCGCCAGTGGCAACGCCCACGACTGCGCCAACGGTGGTGACCGCAGTGGCCGAAGCAACTGCGAATCCCCGGACCGAGATCCGGCTCACACGGTGTCCTTCCAGCAGCGTCCGCAGTGACCGCGCGGCGCAAGAGTGCCCCTCGACACTGGCCTCCACGGTTCTGCGGTCACTGGAGGCGCGGGCCCGTGGGCAACTCCCTTGCGGGAGTGCCGCGTGATGCTCGGGCGGCATACGGCGAACGACTGTGGAGTTGTGGTGCTGCGCGCATCTCAAGGGAGATACAGGTGTGCCGTATGCGGGGCCTGACGGAAAACAGACTCTGCCGGACCGCCACGCCGCAGGGCAATTCTCCGTTGCGTGGGAAAGGTCACACCTGCCATGTCTCCATTGATTCCGCGAAATCCCTGTGCAGCACGACGCCGCCCGGCTAGGCTCCTGGGCCTTTGCCGGGCGGCGTCAACTCACCTTCCCGCTATGGGTGTTTTGGGCTGGTTTTCCTTGCCGTACGGCCCTACAGGGTCTCCAGCATCTCGGTGACCAGCGCGGCGATCGGGGAGCGCTCGGAGCGGGTCAGCGTGACGTGCGCGAAGAGCGGATGCCCCTTCAGCTTCTCGACCACGGCGACGACTCCGTCGTACCGGCCGACCCGCAGGTTGTCCCGCTGGGCCACGTCGTGGGTCAGGACAACCCTCGAATTGGCCCCGATACGGGACAGAACGGTCAGCAGGACATTGCGTTCCAGCGACTGCGCCTCGTCCACGATCACGAAGGCGTCGTGCAGCGAGCGCCCGCGGATGTGCGTGAGCGGCAGGACCTCCAGCATCCCGCGGTTCAGCACCTCCTCGATGACCTCGCGCCCGGCGACCGCCGAGAGGGTGTCGAAGACCGCCTGGGCCCACGGGCTCATCTTCTCGGAGGCGTCCCCGGGGAGGTACCCGAGGTCCTGGCCGCCCACCGCGTACAGCGGCCGGAAGACCATGACCTTCTGATGCTGCCTCCGCTCCAGCACCGCTTCCAGGCCCGCGCAGAGCGCCAGCGCCGACTTGCCGGTACCGGCCCGGCCGCCCATCGAGATGATCCCGATCTCCGGGTCGAGCAGCAGGTCCAGCGCGATCCGCTGCTCTGCGCTGCGGCCGTGCAGCCCGAAGGCCTCCCGGTCGCCCTTCACGAGCCGCACGTTCCCGTCGGCGGTGACCCGGCCCAGCGCCTTGCCGCGCTCGGACTGGAGGACCAGTCCGGTGTGCACGGGCAGTTCCGCGGCCTCCGGTACGTAGAGCCGGTCCTCGGAGTAGAGGAGGTCGACCTGCTCGCCGGAGAGGGCGAGCTCGCTCATGCCGGTCCATCCGGCATCGGTGATCGCGAGCTCGGCGCGGTACTCCTCGGCGATCAGCCCCACGGAGGAGGCCTTGATGCGCAGTGGGAGATCCTTCGAGACCACCGTGACGTCGTAGCCCTCGGCCTGCAGATTGCGGGCGACCGCGAGGATCCGCGAGTCGTTGTCCCCCAGTCGGAAGCCGGCGGGCAGGACGCTCGGGTCGGAGTGGTTGAGCTCGACGCGCAGGGTGCCGCCCAGATCGCCCAGCGGGATGGGGGCGTCGAGGCGTCCGTACCGGACCCGGAAGTCGTCGAGCAGGCGCAGGGCCTGCCGTGCGAAGTAGCCGAGTTCGGGATGGTGCCTCTTTGCCTCCAGCTCGGTGATCACCACGATCGGGAGCACGACCTCGTGCTCGTCGAAGCGGGAGATCGCGTTGGGGTCTGCCAGCAGGACGCTGGTGTCGAGGACGTAGGTCCGCCTGTCGGGCAGGCGGCGCTTTGTGCTGGTCACCACGGAAGGACGTACCCCCTCGGAAGAGGTCGGGCCATGAAGACCGGACCGGTCATCGGCACCCATGCCGGGGCCGATTTCCGGCCCTCCACTCCGTCCGTGCGAACCGCACGTTCGTCCTGGTGCAAAGGGCCTCCCGGGCGGACGGCCCCATGCCGTCCGCTGAGACTCGACACCCGTGGATCGGGCATCGACCTGCAAGGGATATTCCCCGAATGGGTCCAGCCATGCCATGGCATATGACGGACGCTCGGTGAATCCCTGGTGAAGGCCTCGCGAGGAGGGGGTGCCGGGGCGCCGGAGGGTCCCCGGGGACGCCCGCGGACGCGGCAGCGGCGCGCCGCGGAAGGACCGGGGCGCGCCGCGGGTGGTGCGGGGCGACTGCCGAAAGGGCGTCAGACCAGGGGGTTGCCGCCGGCCGGGCGGATCAGGTCCCGTACCGCCGGTGGCGGGCCGCGTAGTCGCGCAGGGCCCGCAGGAAGTCGACCTTGCGGAAGGCCGGCCAGAAGACCTCGCAGAAGTAGTACTCGGAATGCGCGCTCTGCCAGAGCATGAATCCGGACAGGCGCTGCTCGCCGCTGGTGCGGATCACGAGGTCCGGATCGGGCTGGCCGCGCGTGTAGAGGTGCTCCGCGATGTGGTCGATGTCCAGGATCTCGGCGAGCTCCTCGAAGGAGGTGCCCTTCGAAGCGTGCTCCAGGAGCAGCGAGCGGACCGCGTCGGCGATCTCCTGGCGGCCGCCGTATCCGACGGCGACGTTGACGAGTATCCCGTCGATGCCGTGGGTGGCCTCCTCGGCCTCCTTCAGCACGCTCTGCGTCCCGGCGGGCAGGATGTCGAGGTTGCCTACGTGGTGCACGCGCCAGCGGCCGTCCGCGGCGAGGCCCCGGACGGTGTTCTCGATGATGTTGAGCAGCGGGCGGAGCTCGACCTCCGGCCGGTCCAGGTTGTCCGTGGAGAGCATCCACAGGGTGACGACCTCGACGTCGGTCTCGGTGCACCAGCCGAGCATCTCGGAGATCTTGTCGGCTCCGGCCTGATGGCCCTGCTCCGTCGTGCCTCCGGACGCCTTGGCCCAGCGCCTGTTCCCGTCCAGGATGACGCCGATGTGCTTGGGCGCCGCGTCATGGTCGAGGCGGCCTTCCACCCGGCGTGCGTAGAGCCTGTACACCAGGTCGCGCAGCTTCACGATCTTCCAGCCCCTCCGAGCAATGCCCCCGTGCGAATTGCGGTCCCTCCCCCGAGTCCGCCACATTACTGCTCGGCGGGATCCGGTACCCAACTCGGGATGTCACAAGTCCGTGATAGGGAGGACATCGTGACTGATACCAATCCCTATCGGGCAGAACCCTCGCGGTACGACTCCATGGAGTACCGCCGCACGGGCCGCAGCGGCCTCAAGCTCCCCGCGATTTCCCTCGGCCTCTGGCACAACTTCGGTGACGACAAGTCCCTGGAGTCCCAGCGGGCGATCCTGCGCCGGGCCTTCGACCTCGGCGTCACCCACTTCGACCTGGCCAACAACTACGGCCCGCCCCCCGGCTCGGCGGAGCTGAACTTCGGCAAGATCTTCGCGCAGGACTTCGCGTCCCACCGCGAGGAGCTGGTGCTGTCCACCAAGGCCGGCTACCTGATGCACCCCGGCCCGTACGGCGAGTGGGGCAGCCGCAAGTACCTGCTCGGCTCGCTCGACGCCTCGCTGAAGCGGATGGGCGTGGACTACGTCGACATCTTCTACTCGCAGTGCGGCTAGAAGTCGCACAATCAAGGGCCTGCCCGTAAGGAGATAGGGGCAGGCCGGTCCTGTGACCAATGGACCGTCCACCGCTCAGCATGCGTCGGGAGTAATCCTTTCGTGTGAAGCCTGAGTTCGCGACCGAAGGCCGAAGCGTCCACTGCAACGGCACGGGTCCGGTGGAAGTTCGGACGGGTGAACGTAAGTGAATCGTCATTGAGGTCTCGTAAAGAACGAACCGCCCTAGTGGGTTGCGACCGGGCGGAAAAGGAGCAGGGGGCGAGATTCCCTCACACGATCCGCCAAGCTGGCTGTGAAGGCGCGGATAGGTCACCGTGGCTCCCGGGATAGAGACGGCACCCACCCCGAACGCAACTTGATTGTGTGGAACTAGACAACCCCGTAGAGGTCCCCCAGAGATGGGGGTAGGCCAGAGGTAACAAAGGCACAGAACCTCTGCGGGCGCAGGATGGTCCGAGAAGCGAATGCCACTGGGGCGAAAGCCCAGGGGAAAGGCTGGAAAAAGGGGCTTCACCCTCCAGCTATAACCCGGTGGATACCGGCCTCATGGCCGGGTCCGAAAGGGGGCCCACGCGGACCAGGTTCGTCCTTGAAGAACCGGCAAACCAACGCCGACATAACGACGGTGCACGTTAGACAGGGAGGACAGATGGACGAGTACGTGGGACGGAAGTCCTTCTGGAACGAAACCGGCGACGACGCCGAAGCCTGGCACAGCATTGACTGGAACCGGGTGGACGCGGACGTAAGAAGGCTTAGGCAGAGGATCTTCAAGGCTGCTCAGGAATACGACATGCCGAAGGTCAGGAACCTCCAGAAACTCATGTTGCGTTCGACGGCGAACACTCTCCTGAGTGTCCGGCGGGTAACGCAGGTGAGCAGGGGGCGAAAGACGGCCGGCGTAGACGGCGACACAGCGCTCACTCCGCAGGAAAGGGGCCTCCTCGCGAGGCATCTGATCGCGGAGAAGAATGTGAAACCGTCACCGGTAAAGCGTGTAAACATCCCGAAGGCCAACGGCAAGACAAGGCCGCTGGGCATCCCGGTCATCCGTGACCGGGTACAGCAGGCCAGGGTCAAGAACGCCCTGGAGCCCGAGTGGGAGGCCCGCTTCGAGGCGAGGAGCTACGGCTTCCGCCCCGGACGGGGCTGCCACGACGCGATGGCAGCGATCTACCAGATCGCTGGCAAGAAGCAGGCTCACAGGGTGTGGGTGCTGGACGCCGACCTTTCGGCTGCGTTCGACGGCATCAGCCACCAGCACCTGATGACCTCCCTCGGAAAGTTCCCCGGAAGGGAAATGATCCTGGGATGGCTGAAGGCCGGGGTAATGGACAAGGGAAGGTTCGCGCCTACCACGGAGGGAACTCCGCAGGGCGGCGTAATCAGTCCTCTTCTCCTGAACATCGCCCTCCACGGGATGGAAAAGGCAGCGGGTGTGGTCTACCGCAAGAAGGGCGCCCACAGGGCGGTCAGGGAAGACTCTCCCGCACTGGTGAGATACGCGGACGACTTCGTGGTCATGTGCCACACGGAGGAGCAGGCGTACGAGTCGAAGCGACGGCTGGCGGAATGGTTCAAACCGAGGGGGGTGGCCTTCAATGAGGAAAAGACACGAGTCGTTCACCTCACCGAAGGCTTTGACTTCCTGGGGGGCAACGTCCGCCGGTACGACAACGGCATCACTCTCATCAGGCCGAGCAAGGATGCCATGAAGAGCGCCGCGGCACGTATCAGGGAAATCGTCCGGGAGAACCGGGGACACGAGACCAAGCGTCTGATCGGTCACGTGAACTCGTTTATCCGGGGGTGGACCGCGTACTACCGGCCGTGGAGCTCAAAGGATGCCTTCAAACACCTCGACTGGCTTCTGTTCAACCAGCTCTGGCAGTGGGCGAACAGGAACCACCGGAGGAAGGGAAGGGTCTGGATCGCCAGCCACTACTGGAAACAGCGGATCAAGGGAAGTCAGAACCGCTGGATCTTCGGGGACGACACGGGGTATATCACTCCGGCCACCCACACGAAGATCGTTCGTCACGTCCCGGTCATGGACTCACATTCGAAGGATGACCCGGCGCTGACGCAGTATTGGAAAGACAGGGCCAGCAAGCGGAGCAAGTTGGAGACGGAGAGCAAGTTCCTCCAGTCCCTGGCGGCGAAGCAGAAGGGTCTCTGCCCGGAATGCGGTCTGGATCTTGTAGAAGGCGCGGAGTTTGAACCGGACAACGTCCATGACTGGATTGCGTGGTTCGACGCGCGCCGAAAGGCCCTGAACGTGCACCACAAGATTTACCGCGTGCACGGCGGGACCAACGACTACAAGAACCTGGTGCTCCTGCACACGCAGTGCCACCACCAGCGCCATGCCCAAGAGGGCAAGGCGCAGAGCAGCCCACAGGACGTGCTTGAGCCGGGTGCGGTGAAAGCCGCACGCCCGGTTCTGAGGGGGCCGGGGGTTCAGCAATGACCCCCGGCTACCCGACCCGCTTCGACCCGGAGACCCCGCTGGAGGAGACCATGGGCGCGCTCGCGTCCGCGGTCCAGCAGGGCAAGGCGCTCTACGTCGGCGTCTCCTCCTACACCGCGGAGCAGACGGCCGAGGCGGCCCGGCTGCTCAAGGAGATGGGCGTACGCCCCCTCATCCACCAGCCCTCGTACTCCATGATCAACCGCTGGACGGAGGACGACGGCCTGCTGGACACCCTGGAGGAGGCCGGCATGGGCTGCATCTCCTTCGTGCCGCTCGCGCAGGGACTGCTGACCGGCAAGTACCTGAAGGGGATCCCGGAGGGCTCGCGGGCCACCCAGGGCAAGTCCCTGAACCCGGATCTGCTCTCGGACGAGGTGCTCCGCCGGCTGAACGGGCTGAACGACATCGCGGTCCGGCGCGGGCAGAGCCTGGCGCAGCTGGCGCTCAACTGGGTGCTCCGCGACGAGCGGATGACCTCGGCGCTGATCGGCGCTTCGAGCGTGAAGCAGCTGGAGGAGAACGTGGCCGCGCTGGCCGGCGAGGCGCTGTCGGAGCAGGAGCTGAAGGAGATCGACTCCTTCGCGGTGTCCACCCCCGGCGCCAACATCTGGGCCCAGCGCGGCTGACCTGCGCGTTTGGCGAGCGGGCCGGCCGGGGGCGGGGAAACAAAAAACGGGCCGGTCCGTGGGGGGGATACGGACCGGCCCGAGGGGGGGGTTCCACCATAACCCTTCGTAAAGCGTGATGCGTGCATTGGCGCGTGATGATTACGCTCCGAAGTCGCCCGGCAGCACTTCGGTGAGTGTCCGGGCGGCCCGGGAAGGCCCGGGCGCGAACCGCTCCCGGACCCTCCGAGGCCGGGCGCCGCAAGGGCGAGCCCCCACCGGGCGCCGCGGCGACGGCCCGCGGGAAGCCCTGCGGATCATACCCCCCACCCGTACCACCCAAGAGGGACCCCCCACGAGCGCGTCGGCTTGACGCGACCTCCCCTCCCGGGAGGGCGAGGGCCGGGGGACGGGCCGGGCGGCCCGGCGGCCCTAGGGGGTGGGTGGGGGGTGGTGGGGGGGGGCGGCGCGGGTGGGGCCGCCACGCGCC
>NZ_JBFBBA010000053.1:0-43966 GCF_040682455.1 Streptomyces sp. NPDC051183 | reverse complement strand
GGAGCCACTGCGGAGCATTGGCGACTGACGACAACGCGGCAAGCCGCGGTGCCAGGCGGGCCGGGCCCGGCCATGATCCGCCAGACACCCCCTAGGGGGCGGCCGGGCCGGAGTGCTTGTTGTCCTGGGGCGGGGCGTCGTCGCCCGAGACGGCGAGCCAGCCGCCGACGCCGAGTACCGCGACCAGCGCCACCGCGCCCGCGGACAGGGCGAGCCGCCGCTTGCGCGCGGCCTCCGCACGGTGCCGGGCCGCGCCGGGGCGGTGGCCGCCGGCCGGCCGCGGGACCCGCGCCGTGCCCAGCGCGCCCCCCGCCAGCTCGTCCGGCCCCGGTACCCGCATCGAGGTGTGGGTGTCGCGGTTCGAGTCCGTGGCGGACCCCGGCACCAGGGGCACCACCCCGCGCCGCCGGACCGGGTCCGCCGCCGCGCCCTCGGGCTCTGGCAGCCCGGACAGCTCCGAGAGCTCGGCGTCGTCCGGCTCGTCCACGTCCAGCGGCGGCATCCCGGCCAGCAGCGGCAGCAGCTCCCTGAGGCGTACGGACAGCTCCGAGGCCCGCAGCCGGGACGCGGGGGCCTTGGCGAGGCACTGGACCATCAGCTGCCACAGCTCGTCGGGGATGCCCGGCAGCGGGACGACCGTCTCGGTCACGTGCCGCCGCAGCACCGCGCCGGGATGGCCGCCGCCGAACGGCGTGAAGCCCGCCAGCAGCTCGTACAGGACGGTGGCGAGGGCGTATATGTCCACGGCCGCCCGCGGGGGCAGCCCCTCCACGATCTCGGGCGCCAGATAGTCCGGCGTGCCGATGATGCGGGTCGTCGGGGCCGAGGCCCGCCCGGCGGAGGTCCGCCGGGGCGAGTCGATCAGCTTGGCCACGCCGAAGTCGGTCAACAGCGCGGGATGCGCGCCGCCCGGGCCGAGCGGGCCCTGCATGTCCAGCAGGACGTTCTCGGGCTTGACGTCCCGGTGCACGACCCCCGCCGCGTGCGCCGCGGCCAGCGCGTCGGCGACGTCGGCGACGATCGCCACCGCCGCCTCGGGGGCCAGGCGCCGCTCGCGGTCGAGGCGCGTGCGCAGGTCCGTACCCCTGACGAGGTCCATGACGAGGGCGAGGTCGTTGCCGTCGACGACGAGGTCGCGGACGGAGACGACGTGCGGGTGGTCCAGGCCCAGCAGCGCGCTGCGCTCCTGGACGAACCGTCCGACCAGCTCCTGGTCGGACGCGAGGTCCTCGCGCAGCAGTTTGACGGCGACGGGCCCGTCAGGCCCCTCGCCCAGCCACACCGTGCCCGCGCTGCCGCGCCCAAGGATCTGGTGCGCGGTGTACCGGCTGCCGATCTTCCGTGCCACGACTGCTCCCTCAGCGGCTGGCGTACGCACCAAAGCTACGCGGCCGGGTGGGGGTTGGACGCCAGTAGGGGCCCCGATTCGCGGCGACCTTCACTTCTGCGGGCGAAAACACGTCCCAGAAGTCGACAAATCCACGAAGTCGGCGCTACAGGGCCCCGGTCACTGGGTGCCCTTGTCCGTCGCCTCGCCGATCGTGGTGATCCAGTCGACGGCGCCGGTGCCCCAGCTCCACACCTGGTCGAACCAGCCCTTCCCGGTGCCGACCCACGCCTGGAGCGGGGTCAGCTCCCAGATCAGCCAGCCCGCGACGAAGAACACCAGGATCAGCACCAGGCAGCCCTTGAGGCAGCCCAGGCCCGGGATGTGCACCGGGTTGGCGCTGCGGCGGCGCGGCTCGCGCGGCTCCCGGGGGGCGGGCTGCTGCGGAGGCGGGCCCTGCGGGGGCTGGTGCTGCGGCTGGTGCGGCTGCGGCTGGTGCTGCGGCTGCCGGTACTGGGGCTGCTGGTACTGCTGGGGCTGGTGCTGCTGCGGCTGGTAGTGCTGCGGCGGCGGAGGCGCGTACTGCTGCTGCGGAGGCTGCTGGTACTGGGGCCGCTGCGGCTGCTGGTACTGCTGCGGCGGGGGCTGCTGGTACTGAGGGCGCTGCGGCTGCTGCTGCGGGGGCGGCGGCGCCTGCCGCTGCGGCCGGCGGCGCAGCGGGTCCTCGCTCGGGTCGAGGTACTGGATCTGCGTCTGCTCGTTGCGGTCGCGGGCCGCCTGCATCTGCGACTGCCACGGGTGCGGCTGGTCCGGCCGCTGTACGGGCGGCATGACCGAGGTCGGGTCGGCCCCGGGGGCCGCGGTGTTCGGAAGTACGGAGGTGGCGTCCGCGGCGCCGACCGGCGGCAGCACGCTGGTCATGCCGTTGGGGTCGTAGCCGCCCATCGGCGAGCCGCCCTGCCCGGACAGCACCTGCGTGGCGTCCGCGGCGCCCGGGGTCTCGGGGACCGGCGCGGGCGAGGGGTCGGGGGCCAGGAGCGCGCCGACCCCGAGCGCGGCCTCCACCTGCTGCGGCGAGGAGTGCACGCCGATGCCGGCGGCGACCACGCGCAGGCCGCGGGCCAGGCTCTCGGCGCTGGGGCGCTCGGTCGGCTCCTTGCGCATGCAGCGTTCGATGACCGTCCACAGCGGCTCGGGCAGGTTCGCGGGGCGCTGCGGCTCCTCGCTGAGGTGGCGGTGGAGCACTTCCAGCGCGGTACCGCCGGCGAAGGGCGGCCGGCCGGTGAGGAGCTCGTAGAGCAGGATGCCGGCGCCGTAGATGTCGACGGCGGAGGTCTGCGGGCGGCCCTCGGCGGACTCGGGGGCCACGTAGGCGGGGGTGCCGACGAACTCGTGGGTGCGCGTCAGGCCCGGGGAGTCGGCGAGGCGGGCGATGCCGAAGTCGGTGAGCATCGGCTTCATCTGGCCGTCGCGCTCGTCGAGCAGGACGTTGGCGGGCTTCAGGTCGCGGTGGACCACGCCGTCGGCGTGGCTGGCGGCGAGCGCGTCCGCGATCTGGGCGGTCAGCAGGCTCGCGGCGACCGGCGAGAAGGGGCCGTTCTCGCGGAGGTACTTGTGCAGGTCCGGGCCGTCGATCAGGTCCATGACGAGGGCGAGCAGGTCGCCCTCGACCACGAGGTCGCGGGTGCGGACGATGTTGGGGTGGGTCAGGCGCAGCAGGACGGAGCGCTCGCGCAGGAAGCGCATGACGATGTCCGCGTCCTGTGCCAGCTCCTCCTTGAGGACCTTGATGGCCACGGTCTCGCCGGGGTGCCCTGCGACGGCCGCCTCGGCGCCGGCCATCTCCCTCTGGCTGGCACGCCAGACAGTGCCCGTGGCGCCGCGTCCGAGCGGCTCCTCGAGCAGGTACTTGCTGCCGACTGGCCGCACGTCTCGCGCTCCCCTGCTGTCGTTCTCGTCACCGATCCGGCCATCGTTCCGGTCGATGGTTTTCCGGCCCACTCTAGGGGGTGTCCCCATGGAAGACGCCGGGCGTCGAAGGTTGGTTGCCGTACATATGTACTAAGAGTGATGTTTGCGGTGTATGCCAGGGGCGATTTTCCTCGCCTTGCTGTCCGTATGTGAACGGTGCTGATACCGGCCCGCGACCGATCAAGATCAATTGTCGGCGGGTGCCGGGCGTGTTGTCCGTGACAGGTGCGAGGATGCACCCGTACGGAACGGCCGGGACGGGAGCCCCGCCTTCCGCAGACCTGACCGGACGACGCGTCCGTGCCGGGTGGGGGCGAACGGGCAGGCATGTCCCGTGATTTCCCTGCCGGGCGCACTCACCGCGCACCGCGCAGAAGGGACCGCTGACGGCGATGCAGATCCGGCTGACCGTCCTTGGGTCGCGCAGCGGCCACCAGACCGCGACCGCGCCCGCGAGTTGTGACGTGCTCGTCACCGCGCCCGCCGGTACCGCGCTCGCCGCGGTGGCCTCCGGGCTCGCGGCGACCGTCGGCGGACCCGACACCGGGGGCACGGTCATCCTGTACGCCGGCGCGGAGCGGCTCGACCCGCAGCGGCGGGTCCTGGGCGAGCCCCCGCTGGTGGACGGGGCGGTGCTGGCGCTGCACGCGCCGGTCCCGGACGTCCTGCCGGACGAGGACGGCTCCGCCGGCCCGCAGCTGCACGTGGTGGCCGGCCCGGACGCGGGCGGGGTCCACCTGCTGCACCCGGGGGCGATCCGGGTCGGCCGCTCGGCCGACGCGGACGTCCCGCTGGACGACCCGGACGTGTCGCGGCTGCACTGCGCGGTGACGGTGCTGCCGGACGGCCGGGTGTCCGTGGCGGACCTGGACTCGACGAACGGCACGACGCTCGACGGCGTGCCGGTGGGCGCGGGCCCGGTGCCGCTGGCGCCGGGGGCGCTGCTGCGCGTCGGCGAATCCACCCTGCGGCTGGCCGGCGGGGCGGACCAGGCCGACAGAGCCGACAGGGACGCAGAGCGGCTGCCGGTCACCCCCGACCTGGAGGGCCACCTGTCCGTCGCCCCGCAGCCCGCGGCGCGCGGCTCCCGGCGGGGGGACGCGGCCGCCCCCGGCGACGGGGCCCATAGGTCCGACGGGGCCGACGGGCACGACGGGGCCTTCGGGCACGAAGGCCGCACCGGGCGCGAGGGCGGCCCGTACGGCGCTCCCGCTTCCGCCCCCGCGCCGGGCAGCACCCCCGCCCCCGTCCCTGCCGCCGCCCCCGACGCGGGAGCGGCCGGGCGCCGCAAGGGCCTCGGCGCCTGGGCGCGGAAGTGGGTGCGCGGCGAGGAGGCCCCCGCCGAGCAGGTCGCGGCCGAGGCGGCCGTCTCCGTACGGCCCGACCCCGATGACCCGGCCGCGCTGCTGCTGGCGGCCCTCGGGCCGACCCGGCGGCTGTGGTCCCGCGAGCCCGGGGCCCTCGACGTCGGCCTCGGGGCCGGGAGCCGGGTGGCGCTGCGCGAGGCCGGGGCCCTCGGGATCGCCGGTCCCCGGGCGCGGCTGACCGGGGTGGCCCGCTCCGTCGTCGCCCAGCTCGCCGCCCTGCACGCGCCCGGGCAGCAGCTGGAGATCGTGCTCGTCGCCACCGACCGGGCCCGCGGCCTGGCCGAGCGGCGGGGGGACTGGGGCTGGCTCGGCTGGCTGCCCCACGTACGGCCCGCGCACGGGCAGGACTGCCGGCTGCTGCTCGCGTACGACCGCGACCAGGCCGCGGCCCGTACCGGCGAGCTGACCCGGCGCCTCGACGACAGCCCGCTCGGCACCAACTGGGCCGCCGCCGACGCCCGCAGCATCCAGGAGGCCTCGTACGCCTACCAGGGCCCCCACACCCTCCTCGTCCTCGACGGGGACCCGGGCGCCGGGCCGCTGCGCGACATCACCGGCCGGCTCGCCTCGCACGGCCCCGCCGCCGGGATCCACCTGCTCGTACTGGCCGAGACGCCAGCCGCCACCCCCGCGTCCCCGGTCGCCGAGACGTACGAGGCCGCCTGCGCGGGCACCCCGGCCTTCCGGGACTGCGGCGCGGTCGCCCTGCTCAGCGGGGACGTGGCCACCGTCGTACGGACCTTCGAGGTGCGCGGCGGGCGGCCGGTGCCGCCCGGCGGGACGGCCACCGCCGATGCGGTGTCCCTGGCCTGGGCCGAGCGGTTCGCCCGAGCCCTGGCCCCGCTGCGGGCCGACTCCCAGAGCGCCGAGGCCTACCGGCCCGCCACGGCCGCGCTCCCCCAGACCTCGCGGCTGCTCGACGAGTTGGGGCTGGCCCGGGCCACCCCGGCCTCGCTGATGGCCCGTTGGGCCGCCGCCACCGACCAGGGGCAGGGCGTCGGCGGCCTCGTCGAGGTCGTGCTCGGCACCGGCCGGCGCGGCCCGGCCGGAGCCGAACTCGTCGCGGACGGCCCGCACCTGCTCATCGAGGGACCCGCCGGCAGCGGCCGCACCGAGCTGCTGCGCTCCGTCGCCGCGTCCCTGTCCGCCGCGTCCCGCCCCGACCGGCTCGGCCTGGTCCTGCTCGACGGGGCCGGCGGCGAGCGCGGGGACGGGCTGCTGCCCTGCACCGAACTCCCGCACGTCTCGGCCCATTTGGTCGCCTCCGACCCGCTGCGCATGCGCGAGTTCGCCCAGGCGCTGGGCGCCGAGCTCAAGCGGCGGGCCGAGCTGCTGGACGGTGCGCCCTTCACCGAATGGCATGCCCGCCGGGAGCTGTCCGAGCGGATGGTCTCGCCCCGCCAGCCCAGCGCCGGCGAGCTGCACGGAGACCTCGACCCCCAGCGCACGGGGACGCTGCGGCTGCGCGCCTCCGCCACCCGCACCGAAGCGGCCGCGGGCCCCGGCCCGCTGCCCCGCCTCGTCGTGCTCGTCGACGACTTCGACGCGCTGGTCGCCCCCGGGCTCGGCAGTACGGGCCGTCCCGCCGCCGGGTCGGTGGTGCGCGTACTGGAGGCGGTGGCCCGTGAGGGGGCCCGGCTCGGCGTGCACCTGGTGGCCACCAGCGCCCGCCCGGACCGCACCGCCGACACCGAGCTGGCACGGCTGGCCACCCTGCGCGTCGAGCTCGACGCACCCGACCAGCCGGGCCCCGGCCGCGGGCTGCTCCGGTACGCCGACGGCCGGACCCTCCCGTTCCAGGCCGGGCGGGTGACCGGCCGGATCCCCCGGACGGCGACGCTGCGGCCGACAGTGGTGCCGGTCGAGTGGGAGCGGATGGGTGACCCGCCGGCCCGCCGTCCGGTGCGCGAACTGGGCAACGGGCCCACCGACCTCGCCCTCCTGGCCAGCGCCCTGGACCGCGCCTCCCACCTCGTCTCGGCGATACCGGTGCTGTTCCCGCCCGCCCCCTGAAGCCGGGGCGCGCCCCCGCCACGCGCTATTGCGGGGGTGCGCGGGTCGGCGTAGACCTGTGGGACGGGACACACCACAGGCATCGGGGGCAGAGCCATGCGCAGGCACGGAACGAGCCGCACGACACCCACCCGTACGACACCCACCCGTACGACACCGGCCCGTACGACATCCGCCCGTACGAAACTCACCTGGACGGCGCTCGCCGCCGCCACCGCGCTCGTGCTGACCGCGTGCGGCGACGGGGACGGGGACGGCGGGCAGGCCCGGCCGAGCGGCGGGGAGCCCTCCACCGTGCGGGTCCAGTTACCCAGGCTCACCGGCGAGAAGCTGGAGGTCGCGGCGGTCTGGACGGGGCCCGAACAGGCGAACTTCGCCAAGGTGCTGCGGGAGTTCGAGAGGCGGACCGGCGCCACCGTCACCTTCGTCCCGGCCCAGGACCCGATCGTCACCTTCCTCGGTACGAAGATCGCGGGCGGCCAGCCGCCGGACGTGGCGCTCCTCCCGCAGGTCGGCGCGCTGGTCTCGGCGGTGGAGAACAAGTGGGCGCAGCCGGTCGGTGCGGAGGCCAAGGCCCAGCTCGACCAGAACTACTCGAACGGCTGGAAGGCGCTCGGCGCGGTCGGCGGCACCCAGTACGGCGTGTACTACAAGGCGGCCAACAAGTCGCTGATCTGGTACAACGCGAAGGCCTTCGAGGCGGCGGGCGTGCAGCCGCCGAAGACCTGGAAGGAGCTGCTGAGCGCGGCCGACACGCTCTCGGCGTCCGGCACCCCGGCGGTCTCGGTGGCCGGCGCGGACGGCTGGACGCTGACCGACTGGTTCGAGAACGTCTACCTCTCCCAGGCGGGCCCCGAAAAGTACGACCAGTTGGCCAAGCACCGGATCAAGTGGACGGACGACAGCGTCAAGCAGGCGCTGACCAGCCTCGGCGAGCTGTTCGGCCGCAAGGACTTCCTGGCCGGCGGCCAGAGCGGGGCGCTGGCGACCGAGTTCCCCAAGTCGGTGACGCAGACGTTCACCGGCGGTGACCGCCCGGCGGCCGCGATGGTCTTCGAGGGCGACTTCGTGGCGGTGAACATCGGGCAGACGGAAGCGAAGGTGGGCAAGGACGCACTGGTCTTCCCCTTCCCGGCCGTCGGCGCCAAGGCCCCCGTCGTCTCGGGGGGTGACGTGGCGGTCGCGCTGAAGCCGTCGAAGGGCGCGCAGGCGCTGCTGACCTTCCTCGCCTCGGCGGACGCGGCGGAGATCCAGGCCCGGGAGGGCGGCTTCGTCTCCCCGAACAAGGCGGTCAGCCCGGACGCCTACCCGAACGACATCCAGCGCGACATCGCGAAGGCGCTGATCGCGTCGGGCGACGAGTTCCGCTTCGACCTGTCCGACCAGGCCCCGGCGGCCTTCGGCGGGACCCCGGGCACGGGCATGTGGAAGGACCTCCAGGACTTCCTGGCGAACCCGTCGGACGTGGCGGGGGCCCAGGCGAAACTGGAGGCCGACGCGGCCAAGGCCTACGGGAACTGAGCCGTGACGGCCGAAGCCCCGCGCGGGGCCGCCGCCACGACAGCCGCAGCGGACGCGGCGGCCTCAGCGGCCGGGGCCGGGGCAGCCGCCAGGGCGGCCGCGGCCCGGCGCCGCCGGCTGATCGCCGCGGCCTTCCTCCTGCCCACCCTCGTGCTGCTCGGCGCGCTCGTCGTCCACCCCATCGGCTACTCCCTCTACCGCAGCCTCTTCGACCGCTCCGGCGACGCCTTCGTCGGCGCCGGGAACTACCGCGAGATCATGCACGACGACACGATCCGCACCGCCCTGCGGAACACGGCGGTGTGGGTGGTGCTGGCGCCGACCACGGCCACCGCCCTCGGCCTGATCTTCGCGGTCCTCACCGAACGGGTGCGCTGGGGAACGGCGTTCAAGCTCCTCGTCTTCATGCCGATGGCCATCTCGATGCTGGCGGCGGGCATCATCTTCCGGCTCGTCTACGACCACGACCCCGACCGGGGGGTCGCGAACGCGGTCTGGGTCGGGGTCCACGACACCTTCGCGGAGTCCTCGGCCTTCCCCAAGGCCCGCCCGGGCCGCGATTCCCCGCTGGAGCCGGCCGCCGGGGGCGCGTACATGACGCGTGATCCCGTACGGGCGGGCGCGCCGGCCCTGCTCCCGCTGGTCGGCATCGCCCCGGAGGCGCTGCCCGAGGGGACCCGTACGGCCGCGGCCGCCCTCCCGGAGCCGGGCCGGGTCACCGGCACCGTCTGGCAGGACTTCACCCGGGGCGGGGGCGGCCGTACGAACGCGGTCGACCCCACGGAGTCCGCGCTCGCCGGGATCCGGATCGAGGCGGTCAAGGACGGCAGCGTCGTCGACTCGACGCGGGCCGGCGCCGACGGCACCTTCACCCTGTCCGCGAAGGCCGACGGGGCCCGGCTGCGGCTGCCCGCCTCGAACTTCCGGGAGGCGTACGCGGGGGTCCAGTGGCTCGGCCCCACGCTGGTCACCCCGGCGGTCATCGGGGCGTACGTCTGGATGTGGGCCGGTTTCGCGATGGTGCTGATCGGGGCCGGGCTCGCCGCCGTGCCCAGGGAGCTGCTGGAGGCGGCCCGCGTGGACGGGGCGGGCGAATGGCAGGTGTTCCGCCGGGTCACGGTGCCGCTGCTGGCGCCGGTGCTGGCCGTCGTCCTCGTCACCCTCGTCATCAACGTCATGAAGATCTTCGACCTGGTCTTCGTGATCGCCCCGGGCGCAGTGCAGGACGATGCCAACGTCCTCGCCCTCCAGCTCTACCGGACCTCCTTCGGCACGGACGCCGATCCGGGACTGGGCAGCGCCATCGCGGTGCTGCTGCTGGTGCTGGTGGTCCCCGTGATGCTCTACAACATCCACCGGATGCGGAAGGAGGCCCGCCGATGAGCACGGTCCGCGGGACGACCGGACGGCTGACGGCGCGGTTGGCGGGCGGGGCCCTGCGGGTCTTCCTGGTACTGGCGGGGCTGTTCTGGCTGCTGCCCACGCTCGGCCTGCTGATCTCGTCCTTCCTCTCCCCCACCGAGCTGAACGGGGGCGGCTGGTGGAAGGCGCTGACCGCCCCCTCCCGGCTCACGGCCGGCAACTACGAACGGCTGCTCCAGAACGACACCATCACCGGCTCGCTCCTGAACACGGTGGCCATCGCCGTACCGGCGACCCTGCTCGTGCTCACCCTCGGCGCGTTCGCCGGATACGCCTTCGCCTGGCTGGAGTTCCCGGGCCGGGACTGGTTGTTCCTGATCGTGGTCGGGCTGCTCGTGGTCCCCGTGCAGGTGGCTCTGATCCCGGTGTCCGAACTCTTCGGCTCCGTCGGCCTGTTCGAGACCACAGCGGGCGTGGTGCTCTTCCACACCGCCTTCGGGCTGCCGTTCGCGGTGTTCCTTCTGCGCAACTTCTTCGCCGAGATCCCCCGCGAGCTGTTGGAGGCCGCCCGGCTCGACGGCGCGGGCGAACTGCGGCTGTTCGCCCGGGTGGTGCTGCCGCTGGGCGGGCCCGCCATCGCCTCGCTCGGCATCTTCCAGTTCCTGTGGGTGTGGAACGACATGCTCGTCGCGCTCGTCTTCGCCGATTCCGCGAACCCGCCGATCACCGTGGCCCTGCAGCAGCAGGTACGGCAGTTCGGCAACAACATCGACGTGCTCGCGCCCGGCGCGTTCCTGTCGATGGTGGTGCCGCTGGCCGTCTTCTTCGCCTTCCAGCGGCAGTTCGTGTCGGGGGTGATGGCCGGGGCGATCAAGTAGCCCGCGCCACGGGCTCCGATCGGGCGCCGTGATCACGGGGTTGACATGGGATGCTGACGCTGCGTAACCCGAATGCCGCACTCTGCGTAACCCGATCGCCGCGCGCGCGGTTCCTGGGCAATATGCCCGCGCCGACCCCTGGATGTGCCGTGCCCCGGTTCAGCGTCATCGTGCCCGCGTACAAGGTCCAGGCGTACCTCCAGGAGAGTCTGGACTCGGTCCTGACGCAGTCGTACCCGGATCTCGAACTGATCGCGGTGGACGACGCCTCCCCGGACGCCTGCGGTTCGATCATCGACGAGTACGCCGCCCGGGACCCGCGGGTGACCGCCGTGCACCTGGCGCACAACCTCGGACTGGGCCCGGCCCGCAACGCGGGCCTGGCCCGGGCCACCGGCGACTACCTCGTCTTCCTCGACGGCGACGACACCCTGGCCCCCGGCGCCCTCCAGGCCATCACTGACCGTCTGAAGGCCACCGGCTCCCCGGACGTCCTCGTCTACGACTACGCGCGCACCTTCTGGACCGGGGAGCTGGTGCGCAACCGGCTCTCGCACCGGCTCTCCGAGGAGGGCCCGGCCAGCTTCCGGCTCGCCGACCGCCCGGCGCTGCTCGGCATGCTGATGGTGGTGTGGAACAAGGCGTACCGCCGCGACTACGTGGAGCGCGAGGGCCTCGAATTCCCGCCCGGGTTCTACGAGGACACCCCCTGGACCTACCCGGCGCTGCTGGCGGCGGAGTCCGTCGCCGTGCTCGACCGGGTCTGCGTGCACTACCGCCAGCGCCGGACCGGCTCGATCCTGACCACGTCCACCCGCCGCCACCTCGACATCTTCGACCAGTACGACCGCGTCTTCGGCTACCTCGCCACCCGCCCCGAGCTGGAGCGCTGGCGCCCCGCCGTGCACCGGCGGATGGCCGAGCACTTCTGCGCCCTGTACGCCGACCCGCGCCGCCTGCCGCGCGCCAGCCGGGCGGAGTTCTTCGGCCGGGCCTCGGCCCTGCTGCGCCGCTACCGGGCCCCCGGCTCGCAGCCGCTTTCGCTCTCCCGCACCGACCGGGTCCGCCACCTGCTGATGCGGCTGGGCACCCGGCGCACGTACCGCCTGCTGTCCACGCTGCGCACAGCGGCGCTGGCGGCGGGGCGGACCGGCGCTGCCGCCTGGCAGGGCCTGCGCGAGGCCGCCCTGCGCCTGCACTACCGGATCCAGCGGCTGCTGCCGCTGCGGCCCGAGCTGGCGGTCTTCTCCGCGTACTGGCACGGCGGCTACGCCTGCAACCCGGCGGCCATCGAGGCCAAGCTGCGGGAGCTGGCCCCGCGGATGCGGACGGCGTGGATCTGCGACCCGGCGCACGCCGCGACCCTGCCCCGGGAGACGGCGGCGCTGCGGCCCGGTTCGGCGGCGTACTGGACCGCCCTCGCGCGGGCCACGTACCTGGTCACGAACGTCAACTTCGACCGCACGCTGGTCAAGCGGCCGGGCCAGATCCTGGTGCAGACCCAGCACGGCACCCCGCTCAAGCGGGTCGGCCTGGACCTCCAGGACCGTCCGGCGGCCACCCCGACGACGGACTTCGCGGGCCTGCTGCGCAGCGCCGACCAGTGGGACTACCTGCTCTCCGCGAACCGGCACTCGACGCTGGTGTGGGAGAAGGCGGTCCCCTCCTCGTACACGACCCTGGAGTACGGCTACCCGCGCAACGACGTCTTCCACCGGGCCACCCAGTCCGACGTGCTCGAACTGCGCGAACGCCTGGGCGTCCCGGCGGGTTCCATCGCGATCCTGTACGCCCCCACGCACCGCGACTACCGGCGCAGCCGGCCGGACCACCTGGACTTCGAGCGGGTCCTGCGCGACCTGGGCCCGCGCTTCACGATCCTGACGCGCACGCACCTGACGTACGCGGACGCCGAGCGCTCCTGGGAGCCGCACCCGCGGCTGCTGGACGTCTCCCGCCACCCCTCGGTGGAGGAACTGTGCCTGGCCTCCGACGCGTTGGTGACGGACTACTCCTCGCTGATGTTCGACTACGCCGCGCTGGACCGGCCGATCGTGATCCACGCGGACGACTGGGAGGCGTACGAGGCGGCGCGCGGCACCTACTTCGACCTGCGCTCGTGCCCGCCGGGCGCGATCGCCCGCACCGAGGACGAGCTGGTGGACATCTTCGCCACGGGGCACTGGCAGGGATCGCGCTCGGCCCAGCTGCGCTCGGCGTTCCGCGCGCGGTTCTGCTCGTACGACGACGGCCACGCGGCGGAACGCGTGGTCCGGCGCGTCTTCCTGGGCCAGTCGGCCCCGGTCCCGGCGGTGCTCCCGCTGGAGGACCGCCGCCCCACTCCGGCGGCTCCCGCCCCGGCCGCGGAACCGACGCTGGCCCACCTCACGGCCGGCCTCTGGCCGTAGCGGGCGCCCGGTTCGGCGGCCGTACGGGTCAGCGGCCGCCCGGGCCCGCCTTCAGGCCCGCGACCACCTGGTGGGCCAGGGTGTCGAGGTGGGGGGCCGTCACCGCGTCGCGGACGATGACCTGGCGCCAGTAGAGCGGGCCGATCGCGAGGTCCAGTGCGTGGTCCGCGTTGATGCCGTCCGGGAGTTCGCCGCGGGAGACGGCGTCGGCGACGATGCCCTCCGCCATGCGGCGCTGGCCGTCGAGGAGGGCTCCGCGCACCGCCTCGGCGATCTCGGGGTTGCGGGCGGCCTCGACCAGGAGGTCGGGGATGACCGCCGAGGCCACCGGGTGGCGCAGCACGTGTGACATGACCTCCAGCAGCGCCCGTACGTCCCCGTACAGCGAGCCGGTCGCGGGTACCGGCAAGCCGTCCGCGGCGAAGGCCCCCACGAGGTCGAGCACCAGGTGGAGCTTGGACTTCCACCGCCGGTAGACGGCCGTCTTGCCGACGCCCGCCCGGCGCGCGACGCCCTCGATCGACATCCGGGAGAAGCCGACCGCGGCCAGCTCGGCGACGACCGCCGACCGGATCGCCTCGGTCACGTCCTCGCGCAGGACGGCGGCCCCGGCCGGGGCACGACGGGCGGGGGCGGAGGCAGGTTCCGTGGTCATGCACAGAGCATAACCGCGCAGGCCGTCACCCACCCGTCACGACGATACGGTTGCGTTCCGACGACTCGCGCCCTAACCTCGACGTAGCGACGATACGGACCCGTTCCATCGCCAGCGACGACCCGACCCCGTCCCCCGTCGAAAGCGAGCCCCGTGACCGTGACCACCGCACCGGTGACCCCCGCGGGCACCCGCGCCGGCAACCCGGCGGGCACCTCCGCCGCGGAGCTCGCCGCCGCCCACGGGCTGACCGTCAGCGGCGCCCGCCCCTCGCTGCCCCGCTACGTCGCGCAGCTCTGGGGCCGCCGCCACTTCGTGACGGCGTACGCCACCGCCCGCATGCACGCCACGTACAGCACGGCCAAGCTCGGCCAGGTCTGGCACCTGGTGACCCCGCTGCTCAACGCGGCCGTCTACTACTTCATCTTCGGCATCGTCATGCACGCCAGCCACGGCGTACCGAACTACGTGCCGTTCCTGATCACCGGCGTCTTCGTCTGGGACTTCATCGGCAGTTCCATCAACGCCGCCACCCGCTCCGTCCACAGCAACCTCGGCCTGGTCCGCGCCCTGCACTTCCCGCGGGCGAGCCTGCCCATCTCCACCGTCGTCCAGCTCTTCCAGCAACTGCTCGTGACCATGGGCGCGCTGGTCATCCTGCTCCTCGCCTTCGGCCAGACCCCGAGCCCGTCCTGGCTGCTGGCCGTCCCCACGCTCGTCCTGATGGCGGTCTTCTGCGCGGGCTGCGCCATGGTCATGGCCCGGATCGGCTCCAAGAGCCCCGACGTGAGCCAGCTGATGCCGTTCGTCCTGCGGACCTGGATGTACTCCTCGGGCGTGATGTGGTCCATCGACACCATGCTCAAGACGGACCACCTGCCGCACTGGGTCACGCTCGCGCTCAAGACGAACCCGGCCGCCGTCTACATCGACCTGATGCGCTTCGCGCTGATCGACACCTTCCCCGCGCACGCGCTCCCCCACCACGTGTGGCCCGTCGCGATCGGCTGGGCCCTGCTCGCCGGCGTCGGCGGCTTCATCTACTTCTGGAAGGCTGAGGAGGAGTACGGCCGTGGCTGACCTCATGGAACGAGCGACCCCGTCGACCCCGGCGGCTGCGGCCGTCGACACCCGCGTACCGACCGTCATCGCGGACGAGGTCCACGTCGTCTACAAGGTGCACGGCGCCGGCAGGCCCAAGGGCGGCGCCACCGCGGCCCTCAGCCGGATCTTCTCCCGCAAGCCGGCGCCCGGCATCCGCGAGGTGCATGCCGTCAAGGGCGTCAGCTTCACCGCGTACAAGGGCGAGGCCATCGGCCTCATCGGCACCAACGGCTCGGGCAAGTCCACCCTCCTCAAGGCCATCGCCGGCCTCCAGCCGGTGGCCCGCGGCGCGGTCTACTCGCACGGCCAGCCGTCCCTCCTCGGAGTGAACGCCGCCTTGATGAACGACCTCACCGGTGAGCGCAACGTCGTCCTCGGCGGCCTCGCGATGGGCATGTCCAAGCAGCAGATCCGCGAGCGCTACCAGGACATCGTCGACTTCTCCGGGATCAACGAGAAGGGCGACTTCATCTCGCTGCCGATGCGGACCTACTCCTCCGGCATGGGCGCCCGGCTGCGCTTCTCCATCGCCGCCGCCAAGGACCACGACGTCCTGATGATCGACGAGGCCCTGGCCACCGGCGACGCGGCCTTCCAGCGCCGCAGCCAGGCCCGCATCGAGGAGCTCCGCGAGCGCGCCGGCACCGTCTTCCTCGTCAGCCATGGCATCGGCACGGTCCGCGAGACCTGCGACCGGGCGATCTGGCTGGAATCGGGCGTCCTGCGCATGGACGGCCCCGCCGGCGAGGTCTGCGACGCGTACGAGGCCTTCACCTCCGGACGTTAGTGCCACGCGCTGGACAGCGGGCGGCCCCCGGGACCATCGAGGTCCCGGGGGCCGCCCGTTGCCGTGCGCGAGGCGCGCGGCTCAGCCGCTCGACCGCTCAGCTGTGCGCGCGCAGCAGCGAACGCATCGTCCGCATGGCCACCGACAGGTTCGCCAGGTCGAAGTCGTCCGACCCCTGGATCTCGTCCAGCGTGGTCCGGGCCCGGCCGATGATCGCCGCGTTGCGCACTTCCCAGGCCTTGAACCGCTCCTCGGGGGTCGACGTGCCGTTGCCGACCGCCAGTACGTCGGCCGTCAGGGCCGCGTGCGCCGCGAACAGGTCCTCGCGGATGGAGGCGCGGGCCATCGACTGCCAGCGGTCCGACCGCGGCAGCTCGATGATCCGGTCCATCAGCTGGGTGATCTCCAGGCGGTCGGCGAGGTCGTAGTACACCTCGGCGACGTCCAGCGGGGCCACGCCGGTGCGGTCCGCGATGGCCACGATGTCGAGCGTCGGGAAGGCGGACGAGAAGCCGGCCACCTTGGCCGCCAGCTCCTCCGGCACGCCCTCGCCGGTCAGCTCGGCCATGATCGACTCGTACCACTCCAGGTCCGCGCCGCGCACCAGCTTGGGCAGCTCCGACCAGACCTCGGTGACCCGGGCCGCGAAGAACTCGATGGTCTCGGTGATCTGGAGCGGCTGCGGCCGGTTGTTCAGCAGCCAGCGGGTGCCGCGCTCGACCAGGCGCCGCGAGTGCAGCCGGATCCGGGTCTGGGCGTCGGCCGCGACCTTGTTGTCGAGCGCCTCGACCGCGTCCCACACCTCGGCCAGGCCGAAGATCTCGCGGGCCGAGAGCTGCGCCCGGACGATCTCCTCAAGGGAGGCCCCGGTCTCCTCGCGCAGTCGGTGCAGGAAGGTCGAGCCACCGCTGTTGACGGTGTCGTTGACCAGCACGGTGGTGATGATCTCGCGGCGCAGCGCGTGCCCGTCGACCTGCTCCGGGAACTTCGCGAGCAGCGCGCCCGGGAAGTAGGCGTGCAGCAGGCGGGCCAGGTACGGGTCGTCCGGCAGCTCGGTGTGGATGAGCTCGTCCGCCACCGTGATCTTGGTGTAGGCGAACAGGACGGCCAGCTCCGGCTGGGTCAGGCCCTTGCCGTTGTTCAGGAGCTCGCGGATCTGCCGGTCGTTGGGCAGGAACTCCAGCGCGCGGTCCAGCAGGCCGTCCCGGCCCAGGCGGCGCATGAAGCGCTGCTGGGCGTGGAGCAGGCTCGGGGCCTGGGCCGCGCCGTTGGCGAGCGCCACGTTCTGCGCGTAGTTGTTGCGCAGCACGAGGCGGCCGACCTCGTCGGTCATCTCGGCGAGGAACTTGTTGCGCTGCTTGACGGTCAGGTCGCCGTCGGCGACGACCGAGTTCAGCAGGATCTTGATGTTCACCTCGTGGTCGGAGGTGTCCACGCCCGCGCTGTTGTCGATGGCGTCGGTGTTGACCTTGCCGCCCTCGCCGCCGGCGCCGCTGCGGGCGAACTCGATGCGGCCGAGCTGGGTCAGACCCAGGTTGCCGCCCTCGCCGATGACCTTGGCCCGTACGTCGGAGCCGTTGACGCGGATGGCGTCGTTGGCCTTGTCGCCGACGTCCGCGTGCGTCTCGGCGGTCGCCTTGACGTACGTGCCGATGCCGCCGTTCCACAGCAGGTCCACCGGGGACTGGAGGATCGCCTTCATCAGGTCGGCCGGGGTCATCTTGGTGACGCCGGCCTCGATGCCGAGGGCCTCGCGTACCTGCGCGTTGACCGGGATGGCCTTGGCCGAACGCGGGTGGATGCCGCCGCCCGCGGAGAGCAGCGCGGTGTCGTAGTCGGCCCACGAGGAGCGCGGCAGGTCGAACAGGCGCCGGCGCTCGGCGTAGGAGGTGGCCGCGTCCGGGTTCGGGTCGATGAAGATGTGCCGGTGGTCGAAGGCTGCGACCAGGCGGATGTGCTCGGAGAGCAGCATGCCGTTGCCGAAGACGTCGCCGGACATGTCGCCGACGCCGACGACGGTGAAGTCCTGGTTCTGGGTGTCGTGGCCGAGCTCGCGGAAGTGCCGCTTGACGGACTCCCAGGCGCCGCGGGCCGTGATGCCCATGCCCTTGTGGTCGTAGCCGGCCGAGCCGCCCGACGCGAAGGCGTCGCCCAGCCAGAAGCCGTAGGACTCCGCCACGCCGTTGGCGATGTCGGAGAACGTCGCGGTGCCCTTGTCGGCGGCGACGACGAGGTAGGTGTCGTCCTCGTCGTGGCGGACCACGCCCTTGGGCGGCACGACCTCGCCGGCGACCATGTTGTCGGTGATGTCGAGCAGCGCCGAGATGAAGATCTTGTACGAGGCGATGCCCTCGGCGAGCCAGGCGTCGCGGTCCACCGACGGGTCGGGCAGGTTCTTGGCGACGAAGCCGCCCTTGGCGCCGACCGGCACGATGACAGTGTTCTTGACCATCTGCGCCTTGACCAGGCCGAGGATCTCCGTACGGAAGTCCTCGCGCCGGTCGGACCAGCGCAGACCGCCTCGGGCGACCTTGCCGAAGCGCAGGTGGACGCCCTCGACGCGCGGGGAGTACACCCAGATCTCGAAGGCCGGGCGCGGCGCGGGGAGCTCCGGGATGGCCTGCGGGTCGAACTTCATCGACACGTACGAGTGCTGCTCGCCCGCGGAGTCGAGCTGGAAGAAGTTCGTCCGCAGGGTCGCCTTGATGAGGGTGAGGAAGGACCGCAGGATCCGGTCCTCGTCCAGCGAGGCGACCTGGTCCAGGGCGCCGTCCAGCTCCTCCAGCATGGCGTCGATGAGCTCGGTGCCGGCAGTCTGCCGGACGGGCGCCATCCGGGCCTCGAACAGCGAGACCAGCAGCCGGGTGGTGTGGACGTTGTTGCGGAGGGTGTCCTCCATGTAGTCCTGGCTGAAGGTGGCACCGGCCTGGCGCAGGTACTTCGCGTACGCGCGCAGGACGACGGCCTGGCGCCAGGTGAGCCCGGCGCTCAGGACCAGGGTGTTGAAGTTGTCGTTCTCGGCGTCGCCCTGCCAGACCGCGGCGAAGGCCTCCTGGAAGCGCTCGCGGGCGTCGTCGCCGAGGTAGTTGGCCGCGGCGTTCTCGCCGTTCGCGTTCGCGGCGGGCATCCGCAGGCCGAAGTCGTAGATCCACGCGCTGACCCGGTCGGAGCGGCGCAGCTCGTACGGGCGCTCGTCGGTGACCTCGACGCCCAGGCGCTGCAGCACGGGCAGGACCGCGGAGAGCGAGACCTGCTCACCGGTGCGGTAGATCTTGAACCGGCGCTCGCCGGGCCCGGCGCCGACCGGCTCGTACAGCGAGAGCGCGAACTCGCGGTCGCTCGCGGACAGTCGCTCCAGGTGGCACAGGTCGGCCACGGCCGCGCGCGGCGAGTGGTCGGCCTTGTAGCCCTCGGGGAAGGAGGTGCCGTAGCGGCGCAGCAGCTCGGCGGCGCGCTCCTCGCCCAGCTCGGCCACCAGGGCCTCGCCGAAGCCGTCGGCCCAGGAGCGGGCGGCCTCGACCAGGCGGCCCTCGATGCGCTCGACGTCGGCGTCGGTCAGGACGGGCAGCTCGGTGCCCTGCGGGACGCGGACGACGAAGTGGATGCGGGAGAGGATCGACTCGGTGTTCCAGGCGGTGAAGTCGACGCTGATGCCGTCGAGCTCCTCCTGGAGGATCCCGATCAGGCGCAGCCGCACGCCGGTGGTGTAGCGGTCGCGCGGCAGGTAGACGAGCGCCGAGTAGTAGCGGCCGTACTCGTCCTGGCGCAGGTACAGCCGCAGCCGGCGGCGCTCCTGGAGGTACAGGACGGAGGTGACGATCTCGCGGAGCTTGTCGACCGGGGTCTGGAACAGCTCGTCGCGCGGGTACGTCTCCAGGATCTGGAGCAGGTCGCGGCCGTCGTGGCTGGACGGCGAGAAGCCGGCGCCTTCGAGGACCTCGGCGACCTTGCGGCGGATGACCGGGACGCGGCGCACGGACTCGGTGTACGCGGCGGAGGAGAACAGGCCGAGGAAGCGGCGCTCGCCGACGACGTTGCCGTCGGCGTCGAACTTCTTCACGCCGACGTAGTCGAGGTACGAGGGGCGGTGCACGGTGGCGCGGCTGTTGGCCTTGGTCAGCACCAGCAGGCGGTGCTCGCGGGCCTTGGCGCGGGCGTCGGCCGGCAGCCGGTTGAAGGACGGCGAGACGGGGTGCGCGTCCTCCTGTCCGCTGTGGTGCGGGTCGGAGCGCAGGATGCCGAGGCCGGTGCCGGGCACGGCGGCGAGGGCGTCGCCGTCGACGAGGTTGTACTCGCGGTAGCCGAGGAAGGTGAAGTGGTCGTCGGCGAGCCAGCGCAGCAGCTCACGGGCCTCTTCGAGCTCGTACTCGCGCAGGTCGGGGGCGGTCGGCTCGTTCGGCAGCTCGTCGGCGATGCGCAGCGCGGCGTCGCGCATCTTCTCCCAGTCCTCGACGGATTCCCGTACGTCGGACAGGACGCGGAGCAGATCGGCGGTGATCTGCTTGAGGTCGGCGCGGTCGGTCTCGCGGTCGATCTCGACGTGGATCCAGGACTCGACGAGGGAGTCGTGGGGGCGCGCGGTCTTGGGGCCGTGCGCGTCGCAGTCGGGGCCGAGGATCTCGATCAGCTTGCCGGTGACGTCGCGGCGGACGACGACCTGCGGGTGGATCACCACGTGGATGCCGCGGCCCTGGCGGGACAGCTCGTTGGTGACGCTGTCGACGAGGAAGGGCATGTCGTCGGTGACCACCTCGACGACGGAGTGGCTGGAGGTCCAGCCGTTCTCCTCGACCGTGGGGGTGTGCACCCGCACGTTCGCGGTGCCCTGCGGCCGGTTCTCCGCGAGCCGGTAGTGCGAGAGCGCCGCCCCGAACACGTCGACCGGGTCCCGGTCCAAGAGGTCCTCGGGGGCGGTGTGCAGGTAGTAGCGCTGGAGGTAGGCGAGCATCGTGTCCTGGTCGGGACGCTCCCCTTGCTCGGACCCAGTCGGAAGTAGCCCCCCGGCCGGGCTGTTCTCAGCTACCCGTGCCGCCCGCGCGAGCAGCTCGGCCTTTGCTTCGTCCAGCTTGGTCTGCATGTCCTCTGGCTCCTGTCGCGCGCCATTGCGTGACGTAGGTGAAAAAAGGAATGGCATAGCACCGCGAGGCGGGGATTCCGTTCGGGGTCGACGCTATGCCGTCGAGAGAGCCGACCGGGAGGGAATCAGCCATGATCGGCGAGAGGTCCCGGCAGCGGGGATCAGCGACGGCCCGGGCACGGTGGTGCGCCGGGCGCTTGCCGGAGGCTTCAGTGCCTCCGAGGACTATCGCGCTGATCACGGGTACCAGGCTATCTCCACCCACCCCCGACTCGTCATGAGCTGTATGTGTACAAAACCTGGGGTGGAACTTTGACACTCTGGACAGCGACGCGGGCCGCCGCACGTGCCAGTAGCTATCCGGCCAGTTCGCGAGCAGCGCGTACGGCCTCGGCCAGGGTGTCCACGACGGGCACACCGGCTGATTCCAGACTGCTGCGGCTGTGCGAACCGCCCGTATAGAGCACGGCCCGGGCGCCCACGTGGGCGGCGGCGAGCGCGTCGTCCACGGCGTCCCCGATGAGAACCGTACGGTCGGCCGTCACCCCCGTCCCCTCCAGGGCGGCCAGGTGTCGTACGAGGTGTCCCGCCTTGGTGGTGTGCGAGGGGCCCGTACGGCCGTCCACGCGCAGGAAGTGCCGGTCGATGCCGTGCGCCCGGACGAGTGGTACGAGCTTCTCATGGGGCGCCAGGGACAGCAGCGACTGGGTCAGGCCGTCCGCCTGCCAGTCCCGGAGCAGCTCCCGGGCCCCTTCGGCGAGCCCGGCCGCGTCGGCGGCGGCCCAGTAGTGCCGGTGGAAGGTGTCGTCCATGACGGCCCACTCGGCCTCGGTGGGCAGCCGGCCCATCAGCCGCTCGTAGAACTTCGGCACCGGTACGACGTACAGCTCGCGGTAGCGCTCCAGCGTGATCGGCTCGAACCCGAACTCGGCGAAGGAGGCGTTCGTCGCGGCTATGACGGCGTCGATGTCGTGCAGCAGGGTCCCGTTCCAGTCCCACACGATGTGGTGGGCGGGGACGGGCGTTCCGGTCGGCGTTCCCGTCGGCGTTGCGGTCACTTCAGCAGCCCCGGGATCTCCTGGACGCCGAACCACAGCAGCTCGTGGTCCTCGGCGCCGTCGACGGTGAACCGCGCGTCGTCGTCCCCGGCGTCGGCGGCCTCCACGGCCGCTGCGGCGGCGCTGACGTCGCCCTCCGCGTCATCGGCGTCCACGTGCACGGCGGCGGCCACGGTGAGCCGCAGGACCCCGGCGACGGACACCTGGCCGAGCGTGGCCTCGTCGACCCCGGGGGTCGCGGTGGCGGCCTTGTCGTCCACGTCGAGCGCGACGACGACCCGCCGGCGCGGGGCGGCGGCGTCGGCCGCCAGGAGGCGCAGCGAGGCGGCCGCGGCGCGGCCCAGGGCCGCGTACTCCAGCTCCTCGATGTCATCCGACACGTACCACTCGCGCAGCCCCGGGGTGACGGCGTACGCCCGCAGCGGGGCGGGACCCAGCTCACCCGCCTTGTGCACCTCGGCGAGCGCGGGGAGGGTCAGGGGGACGTACACACGCATGGCCGGCTGCTTTCGGTAGTCGGAAACGCCCCCAGGATACGGCTGCGCCGCTCCTTCCCGGCGGACTGCGCCCCGTTCGGACGCCCGCTCCCGTCCGGGGGCGCCGCCGCCGGCCGGGTGACGGCCGCGGTACCCCTTCGGGGTGCCGGCTCCGGCTCCGCGCCCGTCCACCCGCGTCCCCTCCGCACGCCTCCGGGAGGCCGCCCGGCGCCCGGCGCGCACTCGGATAGGTGAACCGGGCCCCGGGCCGGGCGGGGCCCGGCGCCGGTTGCGGAGCGTGTTCGGCGACCGTAGAAGATCCCCATCAAGTTACCGCCCGGTACCACTCCGGGTCCGACCTGTACGGGGGCAGATCGCGATGGACACCACCCTGAGCAGCACGGTCCGCGGCGACGGGAGCCGCCGCCGGCCCGGCGGCCCGGCCCCGACCCGACCCACCGGGCGGCGCGACTCCCGCCGCCCCGCGGCCACCGCGGCCGAGCCGCGCGCCCCGCGCAGCGGCCCGCACCACTGGTTCGCCGAGCGGCTGCTCGCGGTGCTCAGCGGCCGCCGGCCGGTCCACTCACTGCTCGGCCACACCGTCGGCCCGGCGTACGAGCAGCTGGTCACCCTGGCCCCCGCGGACCCCTTCCGGGACCGGCTGCGCCCGGTCGTCCGCCAGTGCGGCCGCTTCACCCCGGGCCCGGGGGTCATCGAGGCCTTCGCCCGCATCGCGACGGGCGACCGGGTCTCGGCGATGGCCTTCCGCCTCGAACAGGGCCCCGACCTGCGCTGGCGCTGCGCGGCGGTGGAGATCCAGGGCCCCCGGCCATGACGGTCCGGCCCCGTCGGCGTTCGAGGCGCGGGGTCCGGGGCTGAGCCCCGGCAGCGGCGCCTCGCCCGCGCCCGCACGCACAACGCGGCCGGGGCCGGACACCCCAAGCGGTGTCCGGCCCCGGCCGACGGTCTGCCCCAGCGGGGCTACTTCTTGCGGCGACGCCCGCCGGAGGCCTTCTGCGCCTTGCGGCGCTCCGCCCGCGTCATGCCGTCGCCCTCGCCCGCGTCGTCCGCGTCGAAGTCGCCCTCGACCACACCGCCCTCGCCGTCCACCGTCGGGGCGGAGAAGTGCAGCCGGTCCGGGCGCTGCGGGGCGTCCAGGCCCTTCGCCCGGATCTCCGGACGGACCCCGCCCGCCGGCTCCTTCGTCATCGACGGAGCCGCGTCCTGCACCGGGAGCTCCTCGACCTGCTGCTCGACCTGGACCTCCAGGTTGAACAGGTAGCCGACCGACTCCTCCTTGATGCCCTCCTGCATGGCGTTGAACATGTCGAAGCCCTCGCGCTGGTACTCGACCAGCGGGTCCTTCTGGGCCATCGCCCGCAGGCCGATGCCCTCCTGCAGGTAGTCCATCTCGTACAGGTGCTCGCGCCACTTGCGGTCCAGGACCGACAGGACCACGCGCCGCTCCAGCTCGCGCATGATGTCGGAGCCGAGGTTCTTCTCGCGCGTCTCGTACTGCTCGTGGATGTCGTCCTTGACGGACTCCGCGATGAACTCGGCGGTGATGCCCGCGCGGTCGCCCGCGGCCTCCTCCAGCTCCTCGATGGTGACCTTCACCGGGTAGAGCTGGCGGAAGGCGCCCCACAGGCGCTCCAGGTCCCACTCCTCGGCGAAGCCCTCGACCGTCTCCGCCGTGATGTAGGCGTCGATCGTGTCGTCCATCATGTGCCGGATCTGCTCCTGGAGGTCCTCGCCCTCCAGGACGCGGCGGCGCTCCTTGTAGATGACCGTGCGCTGGTTGTTGAGGACCTCGTCGTACTTCAGGACGTTCTTGCGCGTCTCGAAGTTCTGGGTCTCGACCTGCGACTGGGCCGACGCGATGGCGCGCGTCACCATCTTGTTCTCGATCGGCACGTCGTCCGGCACGTTCGCCATCGACATGACGCGCTCGACCATCTGCGCCTTGAACAGCCGCATCAGGTCGTCACCGAGCGACAGGTAGAAGCGGGACTCGCCCGGGTCGCCCTGACGGCCGGAGCGGCCGCGCAGCTGGTTGTCGATACGGCGCGACTCGTGCCGCTCGGTGCCCAGCACGTACAGGCCGCCGAGGTCCTTGACCTCTTCGAACTCGGCCTTGACGGCCGCCTCGGCCCTGGTGAGCGCCTCGGGCAGGGCGTGCGCCCACTCCTCGATGTGCTCCTCCGGGTCCAGGCCGCGCTGGCGCAGCTCGGCCTCGGCCAGGTCGTCCGGGTTGCCGCCGAGCTTGATGTCGGTACCGCGGCCGGCCATGTTCGTGGCGACGGTGACGGCGCCGCGGCGGCCGGCCTGGGCGACGATCGAGGCCTCGCGCTCGTGCTGCTTCGCGTTCAGCACCTCGTGCGGGATGCCGCGCTTGGAGAGCTGCTGCGAGAGGTACTCGGACTTCTCGACCGACGTCGTGCCGACGAGGATCGGCTGGCCCTTCTCGTGCTTCTCCGCGATGTCGTCGACGACGGCGGCGAACTTCGCGACCTCGGTGCGGTAGATCAGGTCCGCCTGGTCCTTGCGGACCATGTCGCGGTTGGTCGGGATCGGGACGACACCGAGCTTGTAGATCTGGTGGAACTCGGCGGCCTCGGTCATGGCCGTACCGGTCATACCCGACAGCTTCGAGTAGAGGCGGAAGAAGTTCTGCAGGGTGATCGTGGCGAGGGTCTGGTTCTCGTCCTTGATGTCCACCCCTTCCTTCGCCTCGATCGCCTGGTGCATGCCCTCGTTGTAGCGGCGGCCGGCGAGGATGCGGCCGGTGTGCTCGTCGACGATCATGACTTCGCCGTCGATGACGACGTAGTCCTTGTCGTTCTTGAACAGTTCCTTCGCCTTGATGGCGTTGTTCAGGTAACCGACGAGCGGGGTGTTCACCGACTCGTAGAGGTTCTCGATGCCGAGCCAGTCCTCGACCTTGGCGACGCCGGCCTCGTGGATGGCGACCGTGCGCTTCTTCTCGTCGACCTCGTAGTCGCCGGTCTCCTCGATGCCCTTCAGCGGCTGGCCGGGCTCGCCCTTCTTCAGGCGGGTGACCAGCTTCGCGAAGTCGCCGTACCACTTCGTGGCCTGGTCGGCCGGGCCGGAGATGATCAGCGGGGTACGGGCCTCGTCGACGAGGATCGAGTCGACCTCGTCGACCACGGCGAAGTTGTGGCCGCGCTGGACCAGCTCGTCCTGCGACCACGCCATGTTGTCGCGCAGGTAGTCGAAGCCGAACTCGTTGTTCGTGCCGTACGTGATGTCCGCGCCGTACTGCTCGCGGCGCTGCGCGGGCGACATGTTCGCCAGGATGCAGCCGACCTCCAGGCCGAGGAACTTGTGCACCCGGCCCATCAGCTCGGAGTCGCGCTCGGCCAGGTAGTCGTTCACCGTGATCAGGTGGACGCCCTTGCCGGACAGCGCGTTCAGGTACGCGGGGAGCGTGCCGACGAGGGTCTTGCCCTCACCGGTCTTCATCTCGGCCACGTAGCCGAGGTGCAGCGCGGCGCCGCCCATGATCTGGACGTCGTAGTGGCGCTGTCCCAGGACGCGCTTGGCGGCCTCGCGAACGGTCGCGAAGGCCTCGGGCAGCAGGTCGTCCAGGCTCTCGCCGTCCTGGTAGCGCTGCTTGTACTCCTCCGTGAGGGCACGCAACTCGGCGTCGGAGAGGTTGACGAAGTCCTCTTCGATGGAGTTGACCTGGTCCGCGATGCGGTGCAGTTTGCGCAGGATCTTGCCTTCGCCTGCACGCATGAGCTTGTTGAAGACGGACACCGAGGTTTGTCTCCTTGCCGGTCGGGCCTGGGCACTGTTCGTACACGGGCACGGCAGGTGGGCCCCACCGCAACGGCCATCGTAAGCGAGGACGTGGTCGCGTCGGGAGGTCCGCCGTAGCCCTGAGGGCGTGGGCGCCCGGATTGAGAACGTACGGGGGCCGCCGAAGGTGCCGGGGTGAGGGAAAAGTGTTCGCCCCCGGCGCAGCGGCGCACGAGAATCCCTCCATGGAGCCCACCACCCTGAAGACAGCCCGCCTGGACCTGCGCCCCTTCGCCCCGGCCGACGAGGACGAGGTCTTCGCCGCCTGCCAGGACCCCGACATCCAGCGCTGGACCATGGTCCCCTCCCCCTACCTGCGCGAGCACGCCGTCGGGTTCGTGGGCGAGCTGGTCCCGAACGGCTGGCGCGACGACACCGTCTACTCCTTCGCCGTCCGCATCGGCGCCGACGGCCCGCTCGTCGCGGCCGTCGGCCTCCACGTGCACGAGACATTGAGGACGAAGGGGTACGAGATCGGCTACTGGGCCGTCAAGGAGCACCGCGGCCAGGGCTTCATGGCCGAGGCCGTGGACGCCGTCGTCCGCTGGGCCTTCACCGAGCTGGGCGCCGTACGCGTCGAATGGCGCGCCGAGGCCGGCAACACGGGCTCGCAGGCCGTCGCCGAGAAGGTCGGCTTCCGCATCGAGGGGCTCATGCGGGCCTCGCTCCACTGCGGCGGCACCGTGCGGGACTCCTGGGTCGGCGCCCTGCTCCCCTCCGACCTGGATCTGCCCTCCCGGCTCCCGTACGAGCCCGCTGTCAGTGGCGCCGCCTAGGGTCCCGTACGAGCCCGCTGTCAGTGGCGCCGCCTAGGCTGCCGGCATGACCTCGATCTCGCTGTCCGCCGACGAAGCCCGCCGGATCGCCCTGCGCGCGCAGGGCTTCCTCGGGGCGCCCGACCGCAAGGGCGGGGTGCGGGGCGTGCTGCGGCACCTGGGCGCCGTCCAGCTGGACACGATCTCCGTCCTGGCCCGCTCGCACGAGCTCATCCCGTACGCCCGCCTGGGCGCCGTCGGCCGGCCGGCCGTCGAGGCGGCGTACTGGTCGGACCGGCACGCCTTCGAGTACTGGTCGCATGCGGCCTGCATCCTGCCCATCGAGGAATGGCCGCACTTCGCCTTCCGCCGCCGGATCAAGCGGGCCCACGGCTACCGCTGGCACAGGATGAAGGACAAGGAGGCGTCCTGCCGGCTGGTCCTGGACCGGCTGCGCGCAGAGGGCCCGCTGACCTCGACCGAGCTGGGCGGCGCGAAGAACGGCGGCCCCTGGTGGGACTGGTCCGAGACCAAGATCGCGGTGGAGTGGCTGCTGGACGCCGGTGACGTGGTCGTCACCGAACGCCGCGGCTGGAAGCGGGTCTACGACCTCCCCGAACGGGTGGTGCCGGACGCGCTGCTCCATGACGACCTGGACGACCGCGAGTGCCTGCGCCGCCTGGTCGCGCTGGCCGGCCAGTCCCTGGGCGTCGGCACCCGCGCCGACATCGCCGACTACCACCGCCTCAAGGGCGAGCAGTTCGACGCAGTGGCCGAGGACTCCGGGCTGGTCCAGGTCGAGGTCGAGGGCTGGACCAAGCCCGCCTGGGCCGACCCCGCGGCGCTGGCGGCCCCGCCGCGCGGCCGCCACCGCACCACGCTCCTGTCCCCGTTCGACTCCCTGGTCTGGGACCGGCCGCGCACGGAGCGGATCTTCGGCTTCACCCACAGGCTGGAGGCGTACGTCCCCAAGCCCAAGCGGATACACGGCTACTTCGCGATGCCGCTGCTGACCGGCGGCCGCCTCCAGGGGCGCGCCGACCCGGCCCGCGAGGGCACGACCCTGGTGGCCCGCCAGCTCTCCCTGACCACCCCCGGGGCAGCGGCGCCGATGGCCGCCGCCCTGCGCGAGGCCGCGCAGTGGGTGGGCTGCGACTCCGTACGCGTCGAGCGCGCGGCCACCCCGGCCGAGGCGGCGGCGGTCACCGCCGAACTCGCCGCGCTCTGACCGGGCGCGAGGCGGAACCCCGGGGGCTAGCGGTGCACCCGGGCCGCTCGTATGATCATGGCGGGATGGGGCTCGTAGCGCAGTGGTCGTCGCGCCTTCACCGCATGTGGGAAGACGCCGGTTCGAATCCGGCCGGCCCCATCCCGACTCTTTCCGCCGTCGCCGCCGGGGTCGCCGTCAGCCGGTGCAGCCCGCTACCGCGCCGGACGGGCTGCAGTTGTTCGGCTGGTTGTCGCGGACCGTGTCCCCGCTCAGGGTGAGCACGCCGGACGCCTTGAAGATGCCCCCGCCGTCACCCGCCCGGTTGTGGGTGACGGTGTTCTGCTCCAGGGTGCTCGTGCCCAGCCCCGTGGTCCCACCGGCGTGGTAGAGACCGCCGCCCTGCGCCGTGCCGCCCTTGGCGGTGGCCGCGTTGTGGAGGATCTCGTTGCGGCTCGCCCTCAGGGTGCCGCCGTCGGGGTTGTCGACGCCGCCGCCCTGCGCCGTGCCGTTCGGGGCCTCGGCGGTATTGCGGGTGATCTGGCTGTCGCTCAGGTCGAGCGTGCCGAAGGGACCCATGCGTACGCCGCCCCCGCGCGCGGTGCCGCCCTCGGCGACCGTCCGGTTGCCGCTGATCTTCACGCCGGTCACGGTCATCAGGCCGTTGTTCGCGATGCCGCCGCCCTGCGCCACGCCGTGCGGGGCCTCCGAGATGTTGGCGAGGACGGAGCCGCCGGTCACGGTCAGCCTGCCGGGCTCCGGAACACCGTTGGAGACCGCGGCACGCGCGATTCCCCCGGGGGCGAAGGCCCGGTTCTTGCTGATGACCGTGTTCTCGATGGTCGTCTCCGCGAAGCTGATGATGCCCGCGGCGAAGGCGGTGCTCTGGGTGTCCTTGGTGACGGTCGCGGTGTTCCCGGTGAGCTTGGAGTCGGTGAGGGTCAGCGGACCGTCGTTCGAGATGCCCCCGCCTGCGGCGGCCCCGCCGGTTGCGCTCCCGCTGTAGACGACGTGGTTCCCGGTCACTTCGGTGTCGCTGATGCTCGCGGTGCCGGGGCTGTCGATGGCGCCGCCCTGGGCGAAGACGTCCGATGCGGAGGTGTTGCCGGTGAACTTGCTGCGGGTCACCTTCATCGTTCCGGTGTTGGAGATTCCGCCGCCGCAGGCGAGGCCCGGGGGGTCGGGAAAGGCGGGGCAGTCCGTGGCGTAGCCGCCGCTGATGGTCGTGTGGTTCAGCGTCAGGTCGCCCGTCGGGCCGACGAAGACGATCCGGAACCTCGGCACCTTGTGCCCGCGGTCCTCCCGCTCGATCGTGGCCCCGCGCCCGTCGATGGTGATCTCACTGGTGATCACCGGCAGCCCGTTGCCGGGATTCACGGGGTCCGGCGCCGTCAGCTCGTACGTGCACTTGCGCGCGAGCCGGAGCGTGTCCGGTCCCGGCGTGCTGTTCGCGGTGTTGACCGCCTCGACGAGATCCGGGACCGAGCAGCCCACTTGCACGGTGGCGGCGTGCGCGGCCGGTGCCGGGACGGCCACCAGGGCGCCCGCGACGAGGCCGAGAACGGCCGGGACATGCCGACGGAACATCGGAGGTTCCTCCTTGTGCGACGTACGGCCGGTCATCAGGGACCGCGGCCGGCCGAGCCCAGCCGACCACGTGCCAGGGTGGTCGGCTTCCCGGCGTGATCCGTACGGGCGCCCGGACAGCCCGTACGGATCACGAAGTCGCACGAACGGCTCAAGGGACCCGCGCCGGCGCCGCCTCAGCCTCCGCCTCCGCCTCCGCCTCCGCCCGCGCTAGCGGATCTCCAGGATCTTCTCCCGCATCGCGTAGACCACCGCTTCCATCCTGGAGTGCAGCTGCAGCTTCTCCAGGATGTTGCGCACGTGGTTCTTCACGGTGTTCTCGGAGATGAACAACTCCTTGGCGATGTCCCGGTTGTTCATCCCGGTGGCCACCAGCTTCAGGACCTCCAGCTCCCGGTCCGTCAGCCGCGGCGCCGGCACCAGCCGCCGCTCGTCGGTGCGCTGGATCATCGACTTGAACTCGGTCAGCAGCTTCGACGCCATGGACGGGCTGATCTGAGACTGCCCGTCCGCCACCGCGCGGATCGCCGTCGCGACCTCGTCCGTCGAGATCTCCTTGAGCAGGTACCCGGTCGCACCCGCCTTGATCGCGTCGTAGAGGTCGGCCTCCTCGTCGCTGATCGTCAGCATGATGATCTTCGCGGAGGGCGCCACCTCCTTGATGGACGTGCACGCCTCGATCCCGCCGCGCCTGGGCATCCGTACGTCCATCAGCACGATGTCCGGCAGCAGGTCGGCCGCCTTGTCCACCGCCTCCGCGCCGTCCCCGGCCTCGCCGACGACCTGGATGTCCTCCTCCTGCGCGAGGACGATCTCCAGCCCGCGCCGGAACAGCGCGTGGTCGTCGACCACGAGCACCCGGATCGGCTCCCCGGCGGGTTCCCCGGCCCGCTCTTCCGCCGGCTCCCAACCACGGCAGCCCCCACCGTCGTCACCACGCACCGGCCCGAAGCTGTCCGCCATCGTTCCTCCCCCTGCACCGCATGTGCTGAGCTCTGGGCCAATCCGACGGGGACGGCCGCCGGTTGACTGCCCGCCATGATTCCATGCCCGCACGACCACAGGGGGAGCCGCCGGATACCGGCCGACTGTTACAAGTCATACGGGTGCCCCCGCGGACACCGGAGCGTCCGACGGGGGCACCGCGCGAAAACCGTGCCCGGCGTCAGCCGCCGAGCGCACCGCCCGCGCCGGCGCCGTCGAGCTCACCCGAGCTGGACGCCGTGTCGGCGTTGAGGTGGATCACGCCGTAGTCGTAGCCGTGGCGCCGGTAGACGACGCTGGGCATCTTGGTGTCGGAGTCGACGAACAGGTAGAAGTCGTGGCCGACCAGCTCCATTTCGTAGAGAGCCTGGTCGAGCGACATGGGTGCGGCCGAGTGGGTCTTCTCGCGGACGATGAGGGGGCCTTCGCCCTGCACTTCCAGCGACCCGATCCGGGTGGTCGGGATCGCGCCCGCCTTCTCCTCGGTGACCGGCTGGCCGTTCCCGTTCAGGGTCGCGGCGTCCGGCACCACGTCGGCGACTTCCGCGGCGGAGAGCCGGCCGGTGCCGCGACGGGTGTGGCGCTTGTCGTGCTGCTTGCGCAGCCGGGCCTCCAGCTTGTCCTGAGCGAGGTCGAGCGCCGCGTACGGGTCGGCTGCGGCGGCTTCGGCACGGATGACCGGGCCCCGCGAACGCAGGGTGATCTCAACGCGGTCGGAACGGTCGGCCTGGCGCGGGTTGTGCTCCTTGGACACCTCGACGTCCAAGCTGATCACCTTGGCGTCGAGCTTCTGGATCCGCTCCGGATTCAGCTTCTCGGCCACGTGCTTGCGGAACCGGTCGGGCACCTCGGTCTTACGGCCCTTGACGACGATGTCCACGCAGAACTCCGTTCCCGGATAGCTCCGCCTCGGGGCGAAGCGTCTCCCTTTCGCACCAGACTCCGGTGAACACCGGAGCCTCGGACTTGGCGACTTTCACCTCCTCCTCCCCCATCGGCAAGATCTACACCCCACCGACTTCGGAGTCGAGAGACAGCCTCTGACACGAAGGTTCCAAAAAGTTCGAAACGTGCGATCCGATGCGTGGGGCCCGAGGCTCGCCAGTTCCTCACAACCGAACATATCCCTCTATGGCGGTTGTCGGCACCCGCTACCGGAACGTACCTCCGTTCAGGTGGCTCTTCCCTCTTACTACCTGCAACGATGCGCTTTCCCCTCCAGTTCCAAATCTATTCACAACTTTTTTGCTCTGTACGAGTTGCGGACCGGATCCGATGGAACGAGTCCGCGGACACGGCGACCACCGCGGCGCCCGCCACCGGCCCGATTCCCGCCGCGCGCAGCGCCCGCGCCGCCTCCACCAGCGTGGCTCCGGTCGTCATGAGGTCGTCCACGAGCACGATCCGACCCGCCCCCGCCGTCAGCCCCGCCGCGTCCCGGCAGGCCTCCAGGGCCCCCGCGAGGTTCTCCCGGCGCTGCCGCGCCCCGAGGCCCGCCTGGTCGGCGACCGCCCGCCGCAGCCGCAGTACGGGCGCCACGCGCGCCGCGACCCCCGCCCCGCGCAGCCGCGCCGAAGCCGCCAGCGCGATCCGCCGCGCCGGGTCGTGCCCGCGCGCCCGCACCTGCCGCCGCGCGGAGGGCACCGGGACCAGGGCCACCTCCCCCGGCTCCCCCGCCCCGCCCCCACCCGCCCGGACCGCCGCCGCCAGGGCTTCACCGAGCACGCCGGCCAGCGCCAGCGCCCCGCGCTCCTTGTGGGCCAGCAGGACCTCCCGTACGGCCCCTTCGTACGCGGCGCAGGCATGTACCACCGGCAGCCCCGCCGGGCGCGGAGACGGCCGCACACGCCGTGCCCCGGCCCCGCTCAGCGCCGACCGGCACCCGCCGCACAGCAGCACGCGGGCGGCGCCGCAGCCCGCGCAGTCCACCGGCAGGACCAGCCCGGCGAGCTCCTGCCACCACCCCAGCACGGCCACCACTGTTCCGGGCGCGGGCAGGCCGCCGCCACCCCTGTGGACAACCGTCGCGAGCGGCCCGACGGCCCGCGAAAGCCGCAGGTCAGCCCGGGTAGACCGGGGCTCTGCCGCCCGCCGCCACCGTGCGCCACTGGGCGCCCGGCGGCAGCCACACGATCCCGTCGTCGTCCGAGGACCCGACGACCGGCTTCTTCTCGTCCTCGGTCGCCGCGATCGCCTTCAGCCCGGTCGCCCCGGGCAGCCCGGCCGCGACCATCGAGCCGTCCGCCAGCATGTACCGGGCCTGCACCAGCCCGCCGCTCTCCCGGCCCACCACCAGCAGCCGGCCCCGCGGCGCCCAGCTCATCGCGTCCACGTCCGCCATCTGGGGGGCCGCCGGGCGCAGCTCGCGGACCGACACCCCCGGCGCGTCCGCCTTGCCCTCGGGCCGCTCCACCCGCCCGATGAACAGGTTCTTGGCACCCGCGCGCTGCACCAGCATCGCGAGGCGCACCCCGTCGGGCGAGGCCTTCAGCGCGGTGATCCGCCCGCCGTCGAGCCCGGCGACCTCGACCTTCTCGGGGGTCCCGGTGCCGCCCGGAACCCGCCACAGCACCAGGTTCTGCGGATCCTGGTCGGCGACCCACAAGTCACCGGACGCGTCCCAGGTGGGCGCGGTCAGCGCGTTCGGCTTGGCGCCCTTGCTGGTCAGCAGCGGCTGCGGCATGGCCCCCGTGGTCGTCAGGTTCACGACGTACAGGCCGTGCCCGTCCTCCGACACCACCGCCGCGCGCTTCTCGCCGTACGCCACGGCGGCCGTGCCCACCTTGAAGGACGGGTTGGCCGCCAGCGGCCCGGGGGCCGGCTCGGGCCGGTCCTGCTGGTCCTCCTTGTTGGGGTCCAGGTTCAGCCGCTGGAGGTGGTGCTCGCTGTCGACGTAGTACTGGTGCTCGGGAGGCAGGGGCCGGTTGGCGTTCACGGCCGCGCCCGCCTCGGTCACCCAGCACAGCGAGGACTTGTCCGAGCGCATCAGCTCGACCCGGTCGACCCGCTGGCCGCCCGTCAGGTCCTTGACCGTGTAGAGGAGTTGGGTCGCCATCTTCTGGCACTGCGGCTGCGCGACGTTGTCGGCCTTGTCGTTGAGCGGCACGCGCAGCGTGTTCTGCCCGTCGTACGCCAGGGACTTGGTGCCCTCGCGCAGTTCCGTCCCCGTGGGGAAGGCGGACGAGGCCACCGGACCCAGCCACTTGGACGGGCCGGCCAGCAGCGACTGCACCGTCTGCGTGGTCGGGTCCATCCGCGAGTCGGGGTCACTGCGCTGGCGCACGTAGACGGGATCGGCGACCAGCGTGTTGCCCGCGAAGTAGTACTTGTTGACCGGCATGTACATGCGCTCGAAGTCGGACTGGCTCAGCACCAGGCTGCTGGGCGGGGTCGAGATCCGCCACTGCTTGTTCTCCTCCGTGAGCTGGAGGAACTCCTCGTAGCGCCGCCCGCCGGTCTCCGGCTGGTACGCGCTGCGCTCGTCCACCGTGGCGAGGCGCTTGCCGGACACCTTGAAGCGCGGCCGCGAGGGGTCCTTCTCGCCCTGTACGGAGAACCGGTCGAGGCCGGCCGAGAGCACGGTGACGGCCGCGCCCGGCTTCCACTCCTTCGCGGCCTCCTCGGTGAGGTACTTGCGGGCCGTCTGCTGCTGCGGGTCGTCGCTGGTCATGGCCTCCAGGAAGCCGTCGACGATCTCCTGCGGGCTGGCCTTGTCGGCCGGCGGCACACCGAAGACGCGGACCTGCGAGTCGACGCCCTGCGAGGCCTGCACCGGCCGGATCTCGCCGCGGTCGGGCATGGAGGCGCAGCCGGCCAGCAGCAGCCCGGCCGCGCCGAGGGCGTACGCGCGCAGGGTCCGCGAGGTCCGCGAAGCCCCTGAGGCCCGCGAGGTCCGCCGTGAGGTCCGCAGGCTCCGTACGCCGCGACCGCGCGCGGCCCCGGTCTCAGCGTCCATCCGCTCCACCGGTTCCACCCGCTCCACCCGCTCCACCTGCTCGGTCCTCCTGCGCGGCCGCTCCGGCCTGCTCGGCCTGGCCCGCCTGGCCCGCCTGGTCGGCCTGGCCCGCCTGCTCGGCCTGACCCGCCTGGTCGGCCGGCCGCGTCACGACCCTGGCCCCGCTGCCCGGCAACGCCGTCGGGTCCGCGGGCACCGGCACCGCCCCCGCCACGGGCGACCGCGGCGGTATCGGCGAGCGGTCCACGGGCTCCGCCGCCTTGGCGGGCGCCGCGCTCCCGGCGGCGTCCGCGGCGGCCCTGGCCCGGTTGGCCCGCGAGTCCTCGGGCTCCAGCGGGATCGGCGACCCCCGCAGCGGCTCGTCCGCGGTGCGCGGCAGCGTCAGCCGGAACTGCGAACCGCCCCCGGGCTCGCCCCACGCCTGGAGCCAGCCGCCGTGCAGCCGGGCGTCCTCGACGGCGATGGACAGGCCCAGGCCCGTACCGCCCGTCGTGCGCGCCCGGGCCGGGTCGGCCCGCCAGAAGCGGTTGAAGACCCGGGTGGCCTCGCCCGGCTTGAGCCCGACCCCGTAGTCCCGTACGGCCACGGCGACGGCCCCGCCCGCGGACGCGAGCCGCACCACCACGTCACGGCCCTCGCCGTGCTCGACGGCGTTGACGACGAGGTTGCGCAGCACCCGCTCCACGCGCCGGGCGTCGGCCTCCGCTATCACCGGCTGGGTGTCGCCGAGGATCCGGATCCGGGTGCCCTTGTGCTCGGCGAGCGGTTCGGCCCCGTCGATGACGCGGCGTACGACGTCCCGCAGGTCGATCGGCTCCGCCTCCAGCGCGGCGGCGCCCGCGTCGAACCGGCTGATCTCCAGCAGGTCGGCGAGCAGCGACTCGAAGCGGTCGAGCTGCCCGGCGAGCAGCTCGGCCGAGCGCGCGGTGACCGGGTCGAAGTCGACCCGGGCGTCGTGGATGACGTCGGCCGCCATGCGTACCGTCGTGAGGGGTGTGCGCAGCTCGTGGGAGACGTCCGAGACGAACCTGCGCTGCATCCGCGACAGGTCCTCCAGCTGCTGGATCTTCGTCTGGAGGTTTTGGGCCATCTTGTTGAAGGCCTCGCCCAGACGGGCGATGTCGTCCTCGCCGGTGACCTTCATCCGCTCCTGGAGCCGGCCGGCCGAGAGCCGCTCGGCGATCCCGGCAGCCATCCGCACGGGGGTCACGATCTGGCGCACGACGAGCCAGGCGATGGCGCTGAGCAGCACCACGACGAAGAGTCCGGCCGTGGCGATGGTGCTCTTGACCAGGTTGAGGGACTCCTCCTCCTGCGTCAGCGGGAAGAGGTAGTACAGGTCGTAGGGCTCGCCGTTGATGTCGGTCAGCCGCTTGCCCACGACCAGCGCGGGCTCCGGGTTCTTCTCGCCTGCGCCGGCGGTGTACCGGATCTGCGAGAAGCCCTTGTAGGCGCCGGTGGCGCGGTTGACGGCCTTGCGCAGCGAGAGCGGGACGCTCGCGGTCGGGTCGACGTCACCGGAGGCGCGGGCGCCGCGGACCCCGATCGCACGGCCGGGGGGCTGTTCTTCGCCGGTGCCGGTGCCCGCCCCGAGCGCGGCGACCTCGAAGGCCGTCTGCCCGCCACTTGCCAGCTGCTTGACCAGCGAGTTCATCCAGGTACTGGCGTCCCGGCCGGCCTTGTTGTCGGTGGCGTCGGGCCCGTCCACCGTGGCGGGGGCGTTGGCCTTCTCCTGTGCGACCGCGAACCCTCCCGCGGCCTGGCTCTGCGCGGCCTCCTCCTTGGCGTCGAGGAGGCCCTTGCTGACCTGGGCGATCACGACGAAGCCGAGCGCGAGGACCACGGCCAGTGACATCAGCAGGGTGGCGGCGACCACCCGCAGCTGGATGTTGCGCCGCCAGATCCGGACAGCCGGAAGCAGCGGCCGTCGCACGAGGCGTACGAACAGCCGCAGCACGGGGCCGCCCGGTGCTCCGTCAGCGACGTGACGAAGCGCCCGGCCGCCCCGCAGGGCTCCCCTGCGGGAACCGCTCCGGGGCTTGCCGGGCTGCACGTCAGCTCGGTCCGGCCTTGTAGCCGACACCGCGCACCGTCACGACGATCTCGGGGCGCTCCGGATCCTTCTCGACCTTGGAGCGCAGGCGCTGCACGTGCACGTTGACCAGGCGCGTGTCCGCCGCGTGCCGGTAGCCCCAGACCTGCTCCAGCAGCACCTCGCGGGTGAACACCTGCCAGGGCTTGCGCGCGAGGGCGACCAGGAGGTCGAACTCGAGCGGGGTCAGGGCGATGGAGGCACCGTCCCGCTTGACCGAGTGCCCGGCCACGTCGATGACCAGGTCACCGATGGCCAGCTGCTCGGGCGCGGGCTCCTCCGACCGGCGCAGGCGGGCCCGGATGCGGGCCACCAGCTCCTTCGGCTTGAACGGCTTGACGATGTAGTCGTCGGCCCCGGACTCCAGGCCCACGACCACGTCGACCGTGTCGCTCTTGGCCGTGAGCATGACGATCGGCACGCCGGACTCGGCCCGGATCAGCCTGCACACCTCTATGCCGTCCCGTCCGGGCAGCATGAGGTCGAGCAGCACCAGGTCCGGCTTCGCCTCCCGGAAGGCAGCAAGTGCCTTGTCACCGTCTGCTACGAACGACGGCTCAAAACCTTCTCCCCGCAGCACAATGCCGAGCATCTCGGCCAGCGCGGTGTCGTCGTCGACGACGAGGACGCGTCCCTTCATGGTTGACATCATCCCATTAGCTAATCGTTACCTGGCGGTGAGCTGTCCCACAGCCAAAGGGGCTGGAAATCGCCCCTCGGACCTGCGTGGTGATCAGGGCGACCAGTCTGCCCCGGATCCGCGCGACAATTGAAGGTGCGGGCGGCCACGGATAGGGGGACGGCTGGTCCGTATGACGTTCTCACATGGCACGATGGCAGCCGGACCAAGCGCCCCGCCTCCCCTGCAGTGCACGTGAAGGAGCGACGATGAACGACTCTCCGGGCTGGGCTACGCCCGGATCCTCCCCGTCCGACAACGGTCAGGGGGCGGACGGCGCAGACGGCACCCAGCCTCCCGCGCAGCCCGCGCAGCCGGCCGGCGACCCGAAGTGGTCTGCCGAGCAGCCCCCGCCCGGACAGTGGTCGAGCCCCGGCAGCACGGGCACGGGCAGCGGCGCCACCGGCACCGGCCCGGGAGCACCCGCCCCCGACCCGGCCGCGCCTTCGCAGCAGGGCACGGGCTGGGGATCGTACGGCGGGCAGCAGGGCTCCCAGTACGCGGGCCAGTACGGCTACCCGGGCGGGCCCGGCGCCCACTGGGGCAAGCCCCCCGCGGCCAAGCCCGGCGTGATCCCGCTGCGCCCCCTCGGCATGGGCGAGATCCTCGACGGCGCGGTCGCCACCATGCGCAAGCACTGGCGCTCCGTCCTGCCGATCGCCCTGGTCGTGGCCACCGTCGTACAGCTCTGCAGCGTGCTGATACAGAAGTACGCCCTGTCCGAGCTCGACCTCGAATCCGAACCGACGACCCTGACCGAGGCCTTCGACACCCTCGGCAGCCTCCTGCTCGCTTCGGGCGCGGACCTCTTCATCCAGCTCGTCGGCTCCGTCGTGGCCACCGCCATGCTCACGATGATCTTCAGCCGGGCGGTACTCGGACACACCTCGTCCATCGGCGCCGCCTGGCGCGACGCCCGCCCCCAGCTGCTGCGGCTGGTCGGCCTGACCTTCATCCTGGCGCTCGGCGCGATCCTGGTGATCGGCGTACTGGCCGTGCCCGGCGCCATCGTCGACAGCTACGGCCTCATCTTCCTCGGCATCTTCACCGGCTTCGGACTGGTCGTCTGGCTCTGGATCGCGCTCAGCCTGGCCTCGCCCGCGCTGATGCTGGAGAAGGCGCCGGTGTTCAAGGCCCTGACCCGGTCCTGGAAGCTGGTCCGCGGCTCGTGGTGGCGCATCTTCGGCATCACCGCCCTCACCCAGCTCATCACCGGCTTCATCTCCTCGATCATCGTCCTCCCGCTGACCGCCGTGGGCGCGGCCTTCTTCGGCGACGGCCTGAGCAGCCTCGCCGAGGGCACCGGCCAGGACAGCTGGGGCTACCTGATCCTCACGGCGGTCGGCCTGGTCATCGCGCTGACCATCACCATGCCGATGCAGGCCGGCGTCACCGTCCTGCTCTACGTCGACCAGCGCATCCGCCGCGAGGCCCTCGACCTGGAGCTCGCCCGAGCCGCCGGCGTCGAGAACTACGGCGCGGGGACCAGCACACCGCCGTCGGCCGGAGGCTGATCCGGGGATGATCCATTCGGGGGGGCCGGTGACGACGGGACGCGACGCGGCCCGTGAGGCGGCCGAGCACGAGCTGTCCAAGCCGGTGTACCACCAGAACGACCCGGGCCTGCTCCAGCGCGCCATGGACCGGTTCTGGGAGTGGGTCGGCGACCTCCTCGACCGCGCCTCCGGGTCCGCTCCCGGCGGCACCCTCGGCCTGGTCGCCATCGCCGTCCTGATCGTCCTGGCCGTCACCGCCCTGTGGTGGCGCCTCGGCTCCCCCCGCCGCGGCGCCGCCGGCGCCGGCGACCTCTTCGACGACGGCATCCGCAGCGCCGCCGACCACCGCGCGGCCGCCGAGGCGCACGCCTCCGCGGGCCGCTGGACCGAAGCCGTCCAGGAGCGGATGCGCGCGGTCGTGCGCGCCCTGGAGGAACGCACCCTCCTGGACCCCCGCCCCGGCCGCACCGCCGACGAGGCCGCCGCCGAGGCATCCGCGTCCCTCCCGGACCACACCGCCGAACTGCGCGCCGCGGCCCGCGCCTTCGACGACGTCACCTACGGCGGCCGCCCCGGCGACGCCGACACCTACGCCCGCCTGCGCACCCTCGACCTGGCCCTGGACCGCACCAAGCCCCTCCTGACAGGCCCCCAGTCATGACGGCCCCCACCCCGAACCCCGACCCCACCGCGCCCTCGGCCACACCCGACCCGACGTCGGCCCCCGGGCCCACCACGTCCGCAGCCGCACCCGCCCCGGCAACCCCCGCCGCAGGCACCCCCGCGCCCGACGCGACGTCGGCCCCTGAACCCGCACCGTCTTCTGACGCGACGCCCGGACCCGCCGCGCACGCAGCCGCGCCCGCACCGTCCCCGGACGGAACGTCGGCCCCCGGGCACGCACCGACCGCTGACGCGACGCCCGCACCCGGCCCGGCGCCCACGCCCGACCGGCCAGCCCCCACCGCAGGCGGATCCGCGCCCGCGCCCGCGCTCGGCACGGCGCCCACGACCGTTCCGTACTCGGCGCCGACGCCCGGCGGGGCGGTGCCGCGTGACCCCGGCGGCTCCGCCGCCCAGGGTGTCGCGCTGCTCCTCGCCCCCGATGGCCCCAAGGCCCCCAAGGCCCCCCGCAGGGGACCGGCCGGGGTCTGGGGCCGCGCCCGCGGGATCGCCGTCGCCCTCGCGGTGCTCCTCGCCGCCGCGATCACCATGGCCGCCCTCAACTCCGGCGCCCACCACGGCTACCTCGACCCCCGCTCCGCCGACCCCTACGGCAGCCGGGCCGTCGCCGAACTGCTCAAAGCCCGCGGCGTCACCGTCCGCGTCGTCACCACCGCCCGCGAAGCCGCCGACGCCGCGGGCCCCGACGCGACCCTCCTCGTCACCGACCCCGACCTGCTCGGCGAGAGCCAGCGCCGCACCATCCGCTCCGCCATCGACCTCTCCGGCGGCCGCACCGTACTCCTCGCCCCCGGCCCCGCAGGCCTCCCCGACCTCGCCCCCGGCACCCAACTGCGCGGCGACGCCCCCGAGGACAACCTCGACCCCGCCTGCACCCTGCCCGCCGCAACCTCCGCGGGCCGCGCCGGCACCGGCGACGGCTACCGCTACAGCACAGGCACAGGCACAGGCACCAACACCGGCACCGGCACCGGCACCGGCGGAGCCACCGCCTGCTACCCCAGCCACGGCTACCCCACCCTCCTCGTCCTCCCCACGGGAACCACCGGCGGCGACACCGTCCTCCTCGGCTCCGAGACGATCCTCCTCAACCGGAGCCTCGCCAAGGAGGGCAACGCCTCCCTCGCCCTCCAACTCCTCGGCTCCCGCCCCGACCTCGTCTGGTACATGCCGTCCCTCTCGGACACCGACCCCGACGCCGCCGGCCGCCAGGACAAGACCTTCCTCGAACTCATCCCCGACGGCTGGAACTGGGCCCTGCTCCAGCTCTTCACCGCCGCCGCCCTCGCCGCCCTCTGGCGCGCCCGCCGCCTCGGCCCGCTCGTCACCGAACGGCTGCCCGTCGCCATCCGCGCCTCCGAGGCCACCGAGGGCCGCGCCCGCCTCTACCGCAAGGCCGGCGCCCGCGACCGCGCCGCCACCGTGCTGCGCGCCGCCACCCGCGAACGCCTCGCCGCACTGGTCGGCGTACCGGCCGCCCAGGCACACGACCCCGCGGCCCTGGTCCCCGCCGTCTCCGCCCGGTTCCCGGACGGCACCCGGGAGAACCTCACCGCCCTCCTCTTCGGCACCACCCCCGCCGACGACGCGGCACTCGTCGCGCTCGCCGACCACCTCGACGCCCTCGAAAGAGAGGTCCGCACCTCATGACGGCCACCACGGACAGCGCCCGCTCCGCCCTGGAGGCGCTCCGAACCGAGATCGCGAAGGCCGTGGTCGGCCAGGACTCCGCCGTCACCGGTCTCGTCGTCGCGCTCCTGTGCCGCGGCCACGTCCTCCTCGAAGGCGTCCCCGGCGTCGCGAAGACCCTCCTCGTACGGGCCCTCGCCGCGTCCCTCGAACTCGACACCAAGCGCGTCCAGTTCACCCCCGACCTGATGCCGAGCGACGTCACCGGCTCGCTCGTCTACGACGCCCGCACCGCCGAGTTCTCCTTCCAGAACGGCCCGGTCTTCACCAACCTCCTCCTCGCGGACGAGATCAACCGCACGCCGCCCAAGACCCAGTCCTCCCTCCTCGAAGCCATGGAGGAGCGCCAGGTCACCGTCGACGGCACCCCGCGGGCGCTCCCCGAGCCCTTCCTCGTCGCCGCCACCATGAACCCCGTCGAGTACGAGGGCACGTACCCGCTCCCCGAGGCCCAACTCGACCGCTTCCTGCTGAAGCTGACGGTCCCGCTGCCCTCCCGCGAGGACGAGATCGGCGTACTGACCCGGCACGCCGCCGGCTTCAACCCGCGCGACCTGCACGCCGCCGGCGTCCGCCCGGTCGCCGGCCCGGCCGAGCTCGAAGCGGCCCGCGAGGCCGTCGCCAAGGTCTCCGTCTCCCCCGAGATCACCGGCTACGTCGTCGACATCTGCCGCGCCACCCGCGAATCGCCCTCCCTCACCCTCGGCGTCTCCCCGCGCGGCGCGACCGCCCTGCTGGCCACCGCCCGCGCCTGGGCCTGGCTGACCGGCCGCGACTACGTCACCCCCGACGACGTCAAGGCACTCGCCCTGCCCACCCTGCGCCACCGCGTCCAGCTCCGCCCGGAAGCCGAAATGGAAGGCGTCACCCCGGACTCGGTGATCTCGGCGATCCTCGCCCACGTCCCCGTCCCGCGCTGATGGCCCTCACCGGACGCGCCGCCCTGCTCGCGGCCCTCGGCAGCATCCCCGTCGGCATCCTCGAACCGAGCTGGACGGGGATGCTCGCGGTCAACGGCCCCCTCGCCCTGGCCTGCGCGGTCGACTACGCCCTCGCCGCGCCCGTCCGCACCCTCGTCCTGGCCCGCTCCGGTGACACCTCGGTCCGACTCGGCGAGACCGCGGACGTCCACCTCACCGTCACGAACCCGAGCACCCGCAAGCTCCGCGCCCGCGTCCGCGACGCCTGGCCCCCGAGCAGCTGGCTCCCGGGCACCGACGCCGCCGCGTCCCGCCACCGGGTCACCGTCCCCGGCGGCGAGCGCCGCCGCCTCACCACCCGCCTGCGGCCCACCCGCCGCGGCGACCGGCAGACCGACCGCGTGACGATCCGCTCGTACGGCCCGCTGGGCCTCCTCGCCCGCCAGGGCTCCCACAAGATCCCCTGGACGGTACGGGTCCTGCCGCCCTTCACCAGCCGCAAGCACCTGCCCTCGCGGCTCGCCCGGCTGCGCGAGCTGGACGGCCGCACCAGCGTCCTGACCCGCGGCGAAGGCACCGAGTTCGACAGCCTGCGCGACTACGTCCCCGGCGACGACACCCGTTCCATCGACTGGCGCGCCACCGCCCGCCAGCACAAGGTCGCCGTCCGCACCTGGCGCCCGGAACGCGACCGGCACATCCTGATCTGCCTCGACACCGGCCGCACCTCGGCCGGCCGCGTCGGCGACGCACCCCGCCTGGACGCGTCCATGGACGCCGCCCTCCTGCTCACGGCCCTGGCCACCCGCGCCGGCGACCGCGTGGACCTGCTGGCCCACGACCGCCGCCCCCGCGCCCAGATCCAGGCCCGCTCGGCCGCCGACACCCTGCTGGCCTTCGTCAACGCCATGGCCACCCTGGAGCCGGAGCTCGTCGAAACCGACTCCAAGACCCTGGTCTCCACCATCCTGCGCAACGCCCCGCGCCGCTCCCTGGTGGTCCTCCTGACGAGCCTGGACGCGGCCCCCATCGAAGAGGGCCTGCTGCCGCTCCTCCCCCGCCTCACCCAGCGCCACACGGTCCTGCTGGCCTCGGTGGCCGACCCGCACATCGCGCAGATGGCCGCCGCCCGCGGTTCGCTGGACGCGGTCTACGAGGCCGCCGCGGCCACCCAGTCCCAGTCCCAGCGCCGCCGCACCGCCGAGCAGCTCACCCGCCACGGCGTCCACGTCGTCGACGCCACCCCCGACACCCTGGCCCCGTCCCTGGCCGACGCCTACCTCTCCCTGAAGGCCGCCGGCCGACTGTGACCACCTGATCACTTCCTCACGGGCACGCACCGTCCCGACCTGGATACGCTGGGCGAGGCACCCACCAGGAGGGCACCATGGCCGACCTCACCCCCGAGCAGATGCGCCGCATGCACGACTTCGCGGAGCAACTCTCGGACCGGTGGAAGGTGCAGACCACCGACGGTCAGATCTTCCTCACGATGATGAGCCCCATGGCGCCTCACAGGCTGAACGTGGTGCGTCTGCGCCGCCAGATCGAGGCCCAGACACCCGAGGTCATGGCTCTCAACGACACGAACATGGGCGATCCGGTGACAGGCCTGACCAAGGTCCCCGACCTCATGGTCATCGCCGAGGAAGACACCGACGACACGGCGAAGGTCGTCAGCTCCCGCGATGTCCTGATGGTGATTGAGGTCGTCTCGCGTACGAATTCCCTCACCGGCATCCGCGACAAGCTCCACGACTATCCGAGGATGGGGATCCCGCTCTATGTCGTGGTGGACCCCCGCAAGGACAAGAAGACCGCCACGGTGCACAGCGACCCCTCGGAGGGGCCTGACGGCGTCCGCTACCGCAAGAAGGTCCCCTATGCCTTCGGGGACACCCTCACCGCCGGTCGTTGGACGCTCGACACGAGCAGCCTCAAGAGCTACCCCTCCGACTGGTAGGACCCGCCGGTACCAGCCCTATCGGGCCCGCACCCGGCCCGTAAACGCAGAAAAGCCCCGCACCATAAGGTGCGGGGCTTTCCCACAATGATTGTTCGGCGGCGTCCTACTCTCCCACAGGGTCCCCCC
>NZ_JBFBBA010000052.1:0-44180 GCF_040682455.1 Streptomyces sp. NPDC051183 | reverse complement strand
GGGTCAGTTCCGCCTCCAGCCACCGCGAGGCACCACTGATCGCGGGCGACCCGCGCGCGGACAACACCGACGTGTACGCGTTCACCAGCCCCGACAAGACGGACACCGTCACGATGGTGGCGAACTGGCGATCAACTCTGCGACAGACACCCAGCATGATCACGAATCACCAAGATCCACATGGGGTCTTTCACCAAACTCGCGCCAGAGCCAGCACTACTACACGGCCGTTGACAGTACAGACCCCCGCCGCCTCGACCGTGCGCGTGATGACGGACTTCTCCTGCAACGGGACTCCCGGTGATCACCTTGCCTCGACAACAAGTTGATCTATCAGGACGTCCCGTTGCGTCATTCACCCGGGCTTGACCTGCGACTCAAGACTCAAACGCAACGGGGTTGAGTCGCTCATTTATTCGAAGACCCGGCATTGCTGCGTGGGCCCGGCGCGCCTGGCGGCGGCCGAGCCCACAGGAAGGGGCAGGACTACGGGACGGTGACGTTCTTGGTGACCGAGGCGCTGGTGCCTTCGTCGTCGGTGACGGTGAGTTTGACGGTGTAGGTGCCGGCGGCGGGCCACCGGTGGTTCTTGATGACGCCAGTGCCGGTGGTGCCGTCACCGAAGTCCCAGACGTAGGTGAAGGTGGTGTAGAGGCCGCCGTCGGGGTCGCGGGTGCCGTATCCGTCGACGAAGCAGCTGTGGGAGGCGTCGTAGCAGGAGCTCACGGTGATCACCGGGACCGGCAGTTGATTGGCGGGCAGGGTGATGGTTTTGCTGATGGACGCGGTTTTGCCCTGGTTGTCGGTGACGGTGAGTTTGACGATGTAGGTGCCGCCACCAGGGTTGGGATAGCGGTGGGTGATCGTATTGCCGGTGCCGGTGGTGCCGTCACCAAACGTCCACGTGTAGCTGCTGATCGAACCGCCCGGATCGGTGGAGTCAGACGCGTCGAAGGCACAGGTGGTGGGGCTGGAGCAGCTGTTGGTGAAGGCCGCGACCGGGGGCGGGTTGCCGACCGCGATCTGCTCGCTGGTGGCGGCGGTCTTTCCGGAGTTGTCGGTGACGGTCAGTTTGACCGTGTAGGCCTTGTCCGGGGCGTAGGTGTGGGAAACGGTCTTGCCAGTGCCGGTGGTGCCGTCACCGAACGTCCACGCGTATGAGGTGATCGTGCCATCGGGGTCCGAGGAACTGGAGGCGTCGAAGCTGCAGGTGTTGCCTGAGCAGCTGGCGGTGAGAATGGCCCGAGGGGCGCCGGGGTCGAGTGGGGCGTTGACGTCCAGTAGCGGTTCTTTGACTCCGTCGCCAGACTGGTCGGTCCAGTTGAGATTCCCGGCGTCGGTGATCTTCTGCCGGATCGCCAGCGCGCCTGATTTGGTGGTGGGTTTGTTCGCTCCGGCGGTGTAGTAGCCGGCGACCCCGGCCACGTGCGGGGCCGCCATCGAGGTGCCCGAGGCCAGCGCGTAGCCGGACGGGTCCCAGATGCATGGTGAGCATGGCGGCTGCGCCCTCAGCGCGGTGGACAGGATGCACACCCCGGGCGCGGCCACGTCGATGGTGGTGCCGAAGTTGGAGAAGGTCGCGAGCCGGTCGTCGCCTTCGCTGGTGCGGCAGGCCGGCGCCCCGCCGGTGCCGCCGGGTTTGCCGTCCGAATCGGACAGCGCCGACACGGTGATCACGTCGGGGTGGTTGGCGGGGAAGGAGGTGGAGGCGTTCTTGGCACTGTTTCCGGCGGCGACGGCGAACACGATGCCCTTGCTGACAGCGTTGGTGATCGCGGTTGATGTGGCACTGTCGGTGCAACCGTCACAGCCCAGGCTCATGTTGACGACCTCGATGTCACCGGCCCGTGCGGTGACCCAGTCGATGCCGGCCATGATCCCGGAGAAGCTGCCCCCACCGTTGGAGCCCATCACCTTGACCGACCAGACCCGCGCGCCCGGCGCGGCTCCGGCCACGCCGACACCGTTATCGATTGCCGCGGCGATGCCAGCCACATGCGTGCCGTGCCCGTTGTCATCGACACCGGAGTTGTCGACACAGCTGGTCTTGTTAGCGCAGTCAACCCGCCGCACCACGTTTAGATCCGGGTGCGTCGAATCGGAGCCGGTGTCGAGGATGGCTATGTCCACATCGACGCGCTGGTCATCGACCCCGTCGATGACCAGATCCGGGTTCTGGTCGGCGAAGATCCGCTTAACCCCGGTCGGGGTGGTCTGCGCCGCCGCACTGGGGCTACCGGCGGCCGCGGTCGCGCCCGAGGCGCCGGTGATGTAGGCTATCTGGTCCCGTTCGACCGAGACGACACCGGGCGTGCGCCGCAGCGCCGCCGCGGCGCTTTCCGGCATCCGGGCCGAGTAACCCTTGAGCGCGTGCCGGTACACATGCCCGACATTGGTCTTGAACTGCCGCGCTTGCACGGCGGCCACGCCCGCCGGGTCGTCGACCGAACCGGCCAGCACCACGATGTAGTCGCCCTGAACACCGGCGAACGGCGGCGGCGCAGCCGACGCCGCACCAGCGGCGAGCATCCACGCCGTAGCCAACGCCACGACTCCCGCTAACACTCGGCGTTTCATGTCGCTCCTCCGTCACTGAGGGATATTGATGCAGCACGCTAGCCCCGCTCGCCCGTAGGCTGAAGGTCTGAAAACCGACGAACGTCGGTAACCAGACGATGCTTGCGACGCCAGACCCGGCTAGGCTCAGCACGTATGGAGGGGCTACTCGAACCGGTGGGGCTCGACGATGTAGATGGCGCCGTCTACCTGCAGGTGGTGACATGCCCACGCGCCACAGCCACCGAGCTCGCCGCCCGGCTGCATCTGACGCCCGCGCGGCTGCGCAAACCCCTGGGACGCCTGGTCGACGCCGGGCTGATCACCCGGCTGACCGGCAGCCCAACCCGGTACATACCCGCCCCACCCGAAGTAGCCATCGACGCGCTGGCCACCCGCAGAGAAGAGGCTTTGAGGACGCTGCGGATCCAGGCGAGAGGGCTTGCCCAGCAGATGGAAGGCGCTCCCAGAGGCCGAGGCTCAGACATGATCGAGATCGTGGACGGGGAGCAAGCCATCGTGGATCACGTTGTCGCCATCCAGCTCGCCGCCCGCGAAGAAGTCCTCATCGTGGATTGCCCGCCCTACCTGTACGACGGGGCCACCGGCAACCCTCAGGAAACCCAAACCATGCGCCGTGGCGTGTGCTATCGGGCCGTCTACCACGCACCCCGCCTCGAGGAACCCGACCGTGTGCGTGACCTACGCGTCAACATCGCCTCCGGTGAGCAGGCCCGCGTGCTGCCCTCAGTCCAGATGAAAATGCTGATAGCCGACCGGCAGACCGCAGTCATCCCGATCAGCTTCCAGGCCGTACAACTGCACAGCGTGATCCTGGTCCACCCATCACCTTTGCTCGACGCGCTGGTGATCGCGTTTGAATCCCTGTGGGACCGGGCGATACCCCTCGACGGCAACCAGCCAGAGGATACTGGCCCCACCGATGCCGACCGGGAAATGCTCACCATGCTCGCCGCCGGAATGAAAGATCGCACGGTCGCACGCGCGCTGGGCATCACCGAACGCAGCGTCACCCGCCGCGTCAGCCACCTGCTACGCACCCTCGGCGCCGAAACCCGCTTCCAAGCCGCGCTCCAGGCCTCCAAACGAGGCTGGCTCTAGGTGGCTGGTGTGAGCTTGACTCTGGTCCGAAAATAGAGGATGAGGCCAGTTCAGCGAGTTGACTGGTGGGGTGGTTTCATGCGGCTTCGATGGGGTCGAACCGGACGGTGTAGCCGAGTGTCAATCCCCTCTAACCGTGGAGTCGTCCGCTATGCGGCCTGGGCCTCCTGATGGGCCTCGGCTCGTGCTTTGCTGATGATCCGTTCGAACTCCACCGGCGGCAGGCCGCCGGCCGCACTGTGCCGACGGCGGGTGTTGTAGAAGTCGGTGATCCAGGTGGCGATCCTGATGCGGGCCTCGGTCCGGGTGGCGAAGCGGTGCCGGTGGATGTACTCGACCTTGATCGTGGAGTGGAACGACTCGGCGGCGGCGTTGTCCAGTGCCGACCCGACGCGCCCCATGGACTGCACCACGCCCAGTCGGTCGCACAGGTCGTTGTAGGCCACGCTGGTGTATTCGGTGAGTTCAACCGGTCGCTGTGGAAGATCACGCCGTCCACGTCGCCGCCTCGGGTGGCTACCGCCATCCTGAGGGAGGCGCTGACCAGGGCGGTGTCGTGGTGGGCGCCCATCGCGTAGCCGAGCAGTCGGCGTGAGAAGAGGTCGATGACCGTGGCGAGGTAGAGCTTGCCCTCGCCGGTGTCGATCTCTGTCATGTCGCCGACCCACAGCACGTTGGGTGAGATGGCGTCGAAACGGCGAAGTACCAGGTCACGTGCCGCTTTGCACTTGCCCTGCCGGGTCAGTGACCGACGGCGGCGCGGGGGCTTGCGGCCCTGGAGACCAAGCTCGGACATGATCTTGGCAACGGTGTTCTCGGAGACCTGCCAGCCCTCCGCCCACAGATCGAGCGTGATCCTGGGCGAGCCGTAGGTGTTGCCGGAGGCCGCGAAGAAGTGACGGATCCGCTCGGCCAGCTCAGCCCGCCTGACCTCGCGTTTCGTAGGCTCGGCCGGTCGGCGGCGCCACTTGTAGAACCACGACCCGGACACCCCCAGGGCCCGGCAGGCGACCGTGTGCGGGACACCGTGTTCGGTCCTCTGGTCGACGATGAAGGCCGCAACCGTCACTTCATCGCCTCCTTCACCCACAGGACCACCGATCGCTTGAGGACATCACGCTCCATCCCGAGCTCCGCGATCTCCTTGCGCTGCCGGGCGTTCTCCTCGCGCAGCCGGCGCAGCTCGTCGCGCTCGGACTCGCTCAGACCCCCGGCCGCCTCCGCGTCCGCCCGGGCACGGGCACGATGGACCCAGTTCTGCAGCGTGCTCGCCTGCACACCCAGGTCCCGCGCGACCTCCGCGGCCGACTTCCCGGTCTCCGCCACGATCCGTACCGCCCCCGCGCGGAACTCCGCATCGTACGAGCGCCTCTTCCCCGCCATGACCCTCAACTTCCCCTCTGGTCACGACTCCACGCTACGAGGGGAATGTCAGCTACGACCTCGCCCTCGCGTTGGGCTGGCCGATCGCCACCGGCGTCATCGAAGGCTGCTGCCGCTACCTGATCAAAGACCGGCTCGACATCACCGGTGCGAGATGGAGCCTGACCGGCGCCGAAGCCGTCCTCCTCCTACGCGCCGTCATCGACAACGGAGACTTCGAGACCTACTGGGCCTACCACGGCCAGCGTGAGCACGACCGCCAGCACACCGCCCGCTACCAGCAGAACTACACCATCGCGGCCTGATCAAGACGGCACAGCTCCCTCAAGCAGAAACGCACCCTGGCGAGCATGTCGGCGAAGGACGGGTCGGTCTTGGTGGTGTACCAGGGGGCCCGTGCGCGGTGGTCGGCGGCGTCGCTGGGATGGTGGCCGTGCAACGCGTACCAGACGACGGTGATCGAGTAGCAGTACAGGCCGAACGGGACGGTGCGGCGGACCGCGTTCTCGGAGCGGTTGCGGGCCTGTCCGACGCCGAGCAGTGTGCGGGCCTCGGCGAAGGTGGTCTCGATGGACCACCGCCAGGCGTATCGGGTGACCAGCGCCGCGGCCGGGGTGGCGAGGTCGGTGGTGACCAGGGCCAGGCCGTAGCCGTTGGTGGTGTCCTGGTCGCGGATCAGGATGACGCGGACGGTCTGGGTGTGGAAGGAGCCGTACCAAAGGCAGCGGACCTCGGCGATGTGGACCTGGTCGGTGCGGCCGTACCGGGCGACGCGCGTGGTGGTGAACGTGGCGGTCGCCGCGAGTTCGGCGGGCGTGCCCAGCCTGTCGCCCTTGAGGCGGGGTCGGCCGCGCTTGTTGGTCGGCGGCGGCGCGAGGTCGAACAGCACGGCGCCGGCCGGGAGCCGGGTGGTGAGGGTGATCGCCTCGGGCAGGTGGCGCAGGGCCCTGCCGTGGTAGGCGGCGTCCGCCACCACGTGCAGGAGCCGGTTCAGGCATACGGCCAGCAGCCGGATCATCGACGCGGCGAGTTCTTCCTTCGACGGTCCGGTCTTCGGCCGCCACAGCCGGGCCATTGCCGGCAGGCACACCGGGCGGGTGAGGAACGGCGGTAACGGTCCCTCGCGGGGCCCGGTGCGAGCCGCCGGACGGCACGTGCGGCCATCTGGGGCGCGGCCTTCGGGCGGAGAACTCGATGCCGCCCAAGGCCCGCGCGCCCGGGGCTTCGCACCGGCCCCGCACTGGGTATGACCGCCCGTCAGTCGAGTCGGTGCTGCCACGGCAGCACGCGGCGCGATACGGTCAAGGGCAAACAGGACGAAAGGCTCGCGCTGACATGTACTACAGCAGCGGAAACTACGAGGCGTTCGCCCGGCCGCGCAAGCCCGCCGGGGTGGACGGCAAGACCGCATGGCTCGTCGGCTCCGGGCTGGCATCGCTGGCGTCGGCCGCGTTCCTTGTCCGGGATGGCCAGATGCCCGGCGCGAACATCACCGTCCTGGAGCGCCTGAAACTGCCCGGCGGCGCTCTCGACGGCATCAAGGAGCCGGAGAAGGGCTTTGTCATCCGCGGCGGCCGGGAGATGGAGGACCACTTCGAGTGCCTGTGGGACCTGTTCCGGTCGATCCCTTCCATCGAGATCGAGGGCGCCAGCGTTCTGGACGAGTTCTATTGGCTCAACAAGGACGACCCCAACTTCTCGCTGCAACGCGTCACCGAGCGCCAGGGACAGGACGCCCACACCGCGGGCCTGTTCGCCCTGAGCAAGCGGGCCCAGAAGGACATGATCAAAGTCTTCCTCGCGACCCGCGAGGAAATGGAGAACAAGCGCATCGACGAGGCGTTCGGCGAGGACTTCCTCAAGAGCAACTTCTGGCTGTACTGGCGGACCATGTTCGCGTTCGAGGAGTGGCACAGCGCTCTGGAGATGAAGCTGTACCTGCATCGTTTCATCCACCACATCGGGGGGCTGCCCGATCTGTCCACACTCAAGTTCACCAAGTACAACCAGTACGAATCACTCGTGCTGCCGCTGCGCGCGTGGCTGCTCGACCAGGGCGTCACCTTCCGCTTCGACACCGAGGTCACCGACATCGACTTCGCCATCACCGCCGACCGTAAGCAGGCCACCCGCATCCACTGGGTGAGTGACGGCGCCACGGGCGGCGTCGATCTCGGCCCGGACGACCTGGTACTGGCCACCATCGGCTCGCTGACCGAGAACTCCGACAACGGAGACCACCACACCCCGGCCAGGCTCAACGAAGGGCCGGCGCCCGCGTGGGAGCTGTGGCGCAGGATCGCGGCCAAGGACCCGTCGTTCGGGCGCCCCGACATGTTCGGCGCGCACATTCCGCAGACCAAGTGGGAATCGGCCACCGTCACCACTTTGGACCCGCGCATCCCGGCATACATCCAGCGGATCTGTAAACGCGATCCGTTCAGCGGCAAAGTCGTCACCGGCGGTATCGTCACGGCCAGAGATTCCCGTTGGCTGCTGAGCTGGACGGTCAACCGGCAGCCGCACTTCAAGCAGCAGCCCAAGGATCAGATCGTCGTCTGGCTCTACTCCCTCTTTGTCGACGTACCCGGCGACTACATCGCCAAGCCGATGCAGGAATGCACCGGCGAGGAAATCGTCCAGGAATGGCTGTACCACCTGGGCGTGCCCGCGGCCGAGATCCCGGAACTGGCAGCCCGCGCCGCCAGGTGCGTGCCGGTCATGATGCCCTACGTCACCTCGTTCTTCATGCCCCGCCAAGCCGGTGACCGGCCCGACGTGGTCCCCGCGGGCTCGGTCAACTTCGCCTTCATCGGCCAGTTCGCCGAGACCACCCGCGACTGCATCTTCACCACCGAGTACTCGGTGCGCACCGGCATGGAGGCCGCCTACCAGCTGCTGGGCGTCGAACGGGGCGTCCCGGAGGTGTTCGGCTCCACCTACGACCTGCGCAAGCTGCTGAACGCCACGATCTGCCTGCGCGACGGGGAGGGGCTGGACCTTCCCGGCCCGGCGATCTTGCGCCGCCTCCTGCTGGAGAAACTGGACACCACCGAGATCGGCGCACTGCTCAAGGAGTTCCACCTCATCTCCGACGAAGACTGACGCACACGGCACCGCGGCCGACCGCGTGCGCCGACGGCGCCCCGCGCCTCTCCCCTGACTTCACGGTCCGGCACGAGGAGACATCCCCGTCAGACCCCGAATCCGCAGGTAGCGGCCGACGGTCGGTCAGATTCAGCTCTGGCTCGCCGTCGGTGTTGATCCACAGCGTGCGGGCAGGATGGTGGCCCGGCTGTCGTGCCGGGTGGACGGCCATCCAGGGCGGTGGGGGGTGGTCGGGCCCGGGGCGGGCGGTCTGTCAGTCGGTCAGCAGGGGTCTGGCTGCGCGGATCCGGGCCAGGGTGGTGGCGATCAACTCGCGTGCGGCGGGCGCGAAGCGGAGTCGGTGGCGGCGGGCGGTGACCACCAGGCGGGCCGCGCGGGCGATCAGCAGGCGGCGCACGGTGGCGATGCGGCGGCGAGCGCCGATGGGGGCGAGCATCTGCAGCCAGGCGGAGAGGTTATAGGACAGCAGCGCGCCTCGGTGCGCTGGTAGCGCGTGACCTGGACGGCCCGGAAGACGGCGGTGGCGGCCAACTGGGCCGCGGTGCCCAGGCGCTCGCCCTTGAGCGCGGGTCGGCCGCGGCGGCCGGTGCGCGGCGGGGCGAGGTCGAACAGCACCGCCGACGCGGGCAGCCGGGTGGTGAAGGTGCAGGTGGCGGGCAAGTCGCGCAGCGCCTTGCCGTGGTAGGCGGCATCCGCGACGACGTGGATGCGCCGGCCGAAGTGGCAGGCGGCCAGGAAACGGATCATGGACGCGGCGAGGTCGACCTTGGACCGCTCCTGCCCCGGACGCCACAGGCGGGCCATCACCGGCAGGCACACCGGCCGTGCCAGGAAGGGAAGTTCGACGACCGGTCCGATCACGACGAAGCAGGTCCCGCGCCCGACCGGTTTGGGGCCCTTGGCCGCGCCGTCGTGCTGCCAGGCCGCCCCGAACACCTTCTTCCCGCGCCGCTTGAACAGCGTGTCGTCCACCGCGACCGTCAGCACCGCCCTCGGGCAGCAGTCGGCGCACGATCAGGTGGGACAGCGAGATGCCCAGGATGTCCGGGTTCCAGGCCGCGCGGGAGAAGAACGCGTGGGCGCGGTCGTGGGACCAGACCCGCGTCAACCCCGCGCCGTGAGCATCCCGGTGACCGTGCACCGGCCAGTCTGCGCGATCAAGCCGGTGACCAGAGCGACGAAGGTGTGGAACGTCGGCGTAGTGAAGTTGCCCCGTACCAACTCCAGCACGGCGAGCAGCGAAGTGGGTACGGTCGGATCCGGAAGCATCGGCGGGTCCCTCCCCGGAGGAGACGTAAGCACCGCCGATGCTTCTTTGCTTCTCCCAGCCCGCGAGGCCCGATGACGCCACATCACCCAGCCGAGCGACCCAGGCGACGATCAACGAAAACGTCGAAAGCCGAGAGCAGGCATGGGCCGCGGCCAGCGCAGCGTGATCGCCCTAACCTGCCAGAACGTCGAAAGTCGAGTCCGCGAAATGTGCAGGCCCATGCGTCCCCTTTGGCCATCTGGTGCGATGTGGTGATTCATCATTCCAGGGCCGCCTGTGTCGGCGGGCGGATTCCCGGCGTCCGGGAACCTCAGTCCCGCCTGATAGGCGATCTTGCCGTGGCTCCGACTCCCTCACAGCAACTGCTAGCCGACGGTATCATCGGCTAGCTCCGTTCTTCGCGGGTAGCTCGTTCAGGTCTCTGGCCGGCGGGGATGTGTGGGTTCCAGGCCGAGGAGGTCGAGGAGATGGAGCTGGACGCCTCGGCTGATGACGATGGTGGGCGGGTCGGTGGCGTGGCCGACCCGCAGCCGCAGGCCGGAGAGGTGGTAGAGGATCATCCGTCCGGTGGGACGGACTCTCTGGTTTCCCGGATGCAGGCCCTGCATCTTCTGATCGCCTCCCAGGGCCCGGCGCTGCATAACGGGCCAAACCGGTACATACCACCTAGTGTGGTGCTGTGTCCGAGCCCACTGAAGTCCTCGCCGCACCCCCGCCACCCCCCGAGGCGCCCCAGCCGCCGGAGATTCCCCCGCCGGTCAGGAGATCCGTCACCGCACGGGCCACCCTGGCCGGCACCGTCGTCTCCCTGCTGCTCATCGCGGCCATCGTGCTGGGCAGCCGGCTGCTGCGCGACTTCGACTCGGCGCTGCTGCCGTACGCCGTCGCCACCGTCTTCCTGGCCTTCGGCGTCGCCTACCGCTACACGGTGTGGGTGTCCGCGCCCGGCGCGCGACGCCTGTTCAAGAAGGGCTTCGGGAGCTTCTTCTCGGCCGCCAACTTCCGCAAGGCGCCCACCGCCCTGCCGAAGATGATCGCCACCTACCTCGGCTTCCAGAAGTTCCTCGGCGCCCGCTCGCGCTCCCGCTGGATCGCCCACCAGCTCATCTTCTGGGCTGCATCCTGGCCGCGGCCATCACCTTCCCGCTGACCTGGGGCTGGTTCACCTTCACCTCGTCCACCGGCTCGGGCCCCGGCTACGAGATGCGCATCTGGGGAGTGAAGATCCTCGGCTTCGACGCGCTCAACGTCCTCGGCTGGCTGATGTTCCACGGCCTGGACATCGCGGCCGTCCTCGTCATCCCCGGCGCCTCGTACTTCCTGTGGCGGCGGATGAAGGACCGCGGGGCCATGACCGGCCAGCGCTTCGCCTACGACCTGCTGCCGCTGATCTGCCTGATCGTCATCTCGGTGACCGGGCTGCTGCTGACGTTCTCGTCGATCTTCCTGCACGGCGGCGGATACGAGTTCCTGGCCGTCCTGCACATGGTGTCGGTGGTGTTCACCCTCATCTACATCCCCTTCGGGAAGTTCTTCCACATCGTCCAGAGCCCGGCCGCCGTCGGCATGATGCCGCTGGCGCCGGCGAGGACGAGATCGCGGGTGACCGGCTGAAGCGGCGCAGGCACGCGGCCGGGGTCAGGCAGGGGCGTGCCGTCGGACTGGAACAGCATCCATGCGGTCCGGCCGGGGTGGCGTGAGGGCAGCAGGGTCAGGGCTGCGCCGTCGGCGAGGGCCTGCTCGAGGAGGCGGTGGGCGGCGAACAGGTCGGCGGGGAGGGCGATCGGCGGCTCCTGGCTCTCTGTCGGCGCGGGCGGTACGGGGAGCGCGGGCTGGGCGGGCGCGGCCGCCGGTTCGATCGCGGCCGAGGGCTCGGCGTCAGCGCCCGAAGCCCTGAAACGGATGGGGCGGGAGGTGCGGTCATGGCGACTGCACACACGCTCCGACCTGTCCTTCGTGCAGCTCGCCCGCAGGGTCAATCCTGTGGTGGCGGGTTGGGTCAACTACTACGGCCGGTTTCGGCCGTGGGAACTGAACCCGGTCTTGAGGCGCATCAACGCCTATCTGGTGCGTTGGATCCGACGGAAATACGAACGGTTGGCGCCGAAGCGCAAGGCCATCGCGAAGTTCCAGGAGATCTCGAAGCGATATCCCGGCATGTTCGCGCACTGGCGAGTGACGATGGCGCTCTGGATGGTCTGATGATCAGGGCGACAAGAGCCTTGTAACGGGAGACTGTTACGCACTCTGTGAGGGCCGGGAGGTGAGATTCCTCCCGGCTACTCGGCACGACCACACGCGGTTCGGCCCGTCGGCGACCAGCTCGGGCTTCTTGCGCGGCGGGTGGGTGGCCTGCCGACCCCGCTGCGGTACTTCCCGCCACGCTGTCCCCGCCCGCCACCACCACAACGGAGGGACAACGTCCGTCCAACGGGCCGCTGTGAGAGTGGCACACGTCGGACATCACGACACACCAGCAACCCGACCCGACTTGGGAGTTTCGACGTGACCGCTCCTCGCCCCGCCTCGCACCGCGCCCTGCTGCGGGCCTCCGTCGCCGCCGCCACCGCCCTCTTGGGGATCACCGTCGGGATGTCCTCGGCGAGCGCCTCAGGCGCCGGCGCCACCGACGTGCCGTTCGCGGCGCAGGCCAAGCAAGCCGGCCTGAATGCCACTCAGGCCAAGGCGCTGCAGACCCGGGTCAACGGCTACCTGGCCCAGACGGGCGGCACCCAGACCGCCGCGAACGAGATCACGTACAGCCCCGCGGCCGGCGGCGGCACCCTCACCCTCACCCTCCCCGGCGAGAAGAAGGCCCGCAGCCTCAACCCGACCGCGACCCTGGGCGGCGACTGCGCGTACTACTGGTTCTGCGCTTTCGCGGAGTCGGGCTATAACGGCGACTCCCGCAAGGCCGAGAAGTGCAACACCAACACGTTCATCCCCTGGACCACGACGAACGGGTCCTGGATCAACAACCAGACTGCTGGCACCCGCGCCAAGTTCAAGAACTCCGGCTACGGCATCATCGGCTACTCGGCCGGCGCGTACGCCGCCCAGTCCTACGGAGTCAACTGGACCTCGGTCTACTACATCGACCCCTGCTGATCGCCGGCCGAAGCATCTGATCACCTGGCGACGGTCCGCCGGGGCGGGAGTGTTCAATGATCGGCGGATCCGATGATCATTGAACACTCCCGGGCGAACAGCCGGAACAGCCCCTCCGCACGGTAGCGGCCCGGCTCCTCACTCTCGATGAGATGTACGTCGGCCAGCGCCTCCAACAGAATCTCTGCCCCCCGGTCCGTCAGCCCAGCCGACCCGGCGGCCTGACGGACATCGACCAGTCCGCTCGCCCCGACCATCGAGAACATCTGCCACAGCCGGGCAAGGCTGCCCGGGCCCTGGCGCCTGCTCACAGCCCGGCAGGCGGCGAGCAGCGCGGACCGAACCGATCTCTCGCCGTCGTCGAGCTCGTGCAGCCGCCGCTGCGGATCGCTCAGCCGCCTTGCGAACTCGGCGGCGGACCAGTGTGGTCGGGCCAGCATCCTGGCGGCCAGTACGGAGAGGGCCAGCGGCAGTCCGCCGCACAACCCTGCCAGGTTGGCCGCCACCGCCGGGTCGGCCAGGATCCTGCCATCCGGTACCGCGCGTGCGAGCAGGGCCACTGAATCGTCGAGGCCCAGAGGAGCCAGCTGGATCCGGTGGTCCACCGTGAGCACGGTGGGAGGGGACCAGGAGGTGGTCAGCACCGCGGCGGGCCCGGCGGGAATTAGGCTGGCCACACTGGCCGCGTGGTCGGCACCATCCAGGACCAACAGGATCCGCCGCTCTGCGGTGGCGGTACGGAAGGCGGCCGCGCGCTCCTCCGTACCCAGCCGTTCCGCGGGTACGCCCAGTGCCCATAGCAGCCTGCCGAGCAGCTGGCCGGGCCGGGTACCGGTGTCCAGCCGTACGTAGCACTGCCCGTCCGGGTAGGTGTCGGCCAGGCGATGGGCGACATGTACGGCGAGTGCCGTCTTGCCGACGCCGGGCGGGCCGCAGATGGCGCCGATTCCCCCGTCCGCCAGGGCACTCACCAGCGCCGTGGTCTCGGCAGCCCGCCCGATGAGACTGGCGAGGTCGCGGGGCAGCTCGCTGGGCGGCGCGGCGAACGGGCATGAAGGCACGGCCGCAGCAGGCGGTACCCGCCGTCCGGGCGGGCCGGCGGTGGAATGGAGGGCGGTGGGAGACACCTGTACACCGGAGCGGAGTTCCGGCGCCTGGGACAGGATCAGGACCTCCGTCCTGCGCAGTTCCGGACCGGGGTCGATGCCCAGCTCGTCCGCGAGCAGCCGACGGCCCTCCTGGTAGACCTGCAGGGCCTCTGCCTGCCGTCCCGCGAGATAGAGCGCCCGCATCAGCAGCGCGCGGGGGCCTTCCCGCAGCGGATGCCCGGTGACGAGCCGTTGAAGCAGGGCGATCGCGTACTCGGTCCGGGCGAGCGCGAGGTCGGCCTCTGCGCGTAACTCCATGGCCGACAGCCGCAGCGCCTCCAGGCTGGCTGCCTTCTCGCGCAGCACCTTGAGGTCGAGGTCCCCATAGGCGGGACCGCGCCACAGCCTCTCCGCGGCCTCGAGCGCATCTGCGCAGCGCCTGGGGTCGCCCGCCTCAAAGAAGACGCGGGCTTTCGCGTAAAGGGACTGGAACCGTTCGGCGTCGACCTCGCCGGGGGCGGTAACCAGCCTGTACCCGCAGTCCACTCGCACTACCCGGTCCTCGGCGCCCAGCGTCCTGCGCAGCTTGTGGACGTGCCAGCGGACCATCTGGCTGACCGAGGAGGGCGGTGGGGATGCCCACAATGCCTCGATCAGCTTTTCGGCCGGGGTCGCGGCCCCAGGACGGGCGAGCAGCACGGCCAGGAGCGCCCGCTGTTTCGCTCCCTGTAACGGCAGTTCGGCGCCCTCGTCTTCGACGCGGACGGTACCGAGCACACTGAAGCGCACGCGACCCCCCATGCAAGTCCTTGCTCCCGCGATACGGCACTCGCAGCGCCGAGGATAGACTGATAGCTGTCCCGTGAGTTGCACCGCTCATGCGACCCGGCCTCAGTGATGGACGGCGCAGAAGGCCCGGGCCCGGAGATGGGGCAGAACCGGCCTCTGCGACTGGTTCGGTCGCAGAGGCCGGCTACCGCTGTTGGCGGATGGATGTCAGAACTGCAGGTTCCAGGCGTCCAGGTAGCCGGAGTCGCCGCCGTACCAGTCGGTGAGCTTCAGCTTCCAGGTGCCGTTGGCGGCCTCCGAGGAGGCGTTGACGGTGTAGGTGGCGAGGATGTTGTCCGCGCTGTCCCAGCCGTCGAGGTTCTTGAGCCGGTAGGAGGTGCCGCCGGGGGCGATGAGGTCGATGATGACATCGCCGCGATAGGTGTGCTTGATGTCGACGGAGACTTTGAGGGCGGCGGGCGCGTTGCCGCTCATGCCGGTGACGGTGATGGAGCTGGTGACGTTGCCGGGGTCGGGGATGTTGAGGTTGGCGGTGTTCTCGAAGTAGCCCCCGCCCCCAGTGCTGTTGACGGTCCAGGTGAAGGACTTGCTGTCGGTGGGGCCGGTGCTGTCCGTGGCGGTGATGGTGGCGGTGCTGGTGCCGGCGGTGGTCGGGGTGCCGGAGATCAGGCCGGTGGAGCTGGTGACGGTCAGTCCGGCGGGGAGGCCGGTGGCGCTGTAGGAGAGGGTGCCGCCCGCGGTGGTGGTGGCCTGGATTTGAAGGCTTGCGGCAGTGCCGACGGTGCTGGTCTGGTTGCCGGGGTTGGTGACCGTTACTCCGCTTGCGGGAGTACCGGCGATCGCGCGGGCGGTCTTGTCCGCGTCGGCGAGTCCTGCGCCGCAGCCGCCCGTGCAGGTGCCGGGCAGGGGCCGGGTGTTGGCCTTCATGGTGGATTCGACCTCGGCCGGGGTCATGTTCTTCTCGCCGAGCATGAGGGCGGCGAGTCCGGCGGCGTGCGGGGAGGCCATGCTGGTGCCGCGGTAGAAGGCGTAGGACTCGGCCTGCGGTCCCTGGGCGCCGCTGTTGAGGGTGGACAGGATGCGGCCCGGGTCGTCGGCGGCGCTGCCGTCCCCGCCCGGCGCGGTGACGTCGATCTTGGCGCCGAAGTTCGAGTAGGAGGCGCGGTTGCCGGCCCGGTCCGAGGCGGCGACCGAGATCACGTTGTTGCAGCTGGCCGGGGTGAAGCCGGAGACGTCCTTGTTGGAGTTGCCCGCCGCGACAACCACGGAGGTGCCGCGCGAGACGGCGCTGCTGATGGCGTTCTGGGTGGTGGTGTCGCAGGCCGCTTCGCCGCCGAGGCTCATGTTGATGACCTTGGCGGGGGTGGCGTTGGCGGGCACCCCGCTGACGGTGCCGCCGGAGGCCCAGATGATGGCGTCGGCGATGTCCGCGGCGGTGGCGCCGCAGCGGCCGAGGACCCGGACGGGCTGGATCTTGGCGTTGTAGGCGATTCCGGCGACGCCCTTGCCGTTGCCGGTGACGGCAGCGATGGTGCCGGCGACGTGGGTACCGTGCCACGAGGAGTTGCGGGCGCTGCCGAAGAGGCAGTCGCCGGAGGCGGACCAGTCGCCAGGGTCGGAGGCGTCGGCGTCGCGGCCGTCGCCGTCGTGGGCGTTGTTGGCGTCGGAGATGAAGTCGTAGCCGGCGACCACGTTGGCGGCGAGGTCGGAGTGGGCGACGTAGCCGGTGTCGATCACGGCGACGGTGACCCCGCTGCCGCGCTTGGTCGCGACATCCCAGGCGGTGTCCACCTTCATGCCGGCCGCGGCCTCGTGGAAGTCCCACTGCTCGCTGAAGCGGGTGTCATTCGGGGTGGAGAAGGCCTGCATGACCGTGTTCGGCTCGACGAACGCGACATCGCCGCGCGCCGCGAACCGTTCCATCAGACGCTGGGCGTGCTCCGGGCTGAGTGTGCCCGGAGTCTTGACCAGCACTCCGCCGGTGGCCAGCCGCCGCTGGAGCGCGGCCTGCCGCTTGTCTGCCTTGGCGACAGCCGCGATGGCCTTTGCGGCCTCGGTATCGGAGCCGGCGGCAGCGGTGCCCTTGCGGAAACCGACGATGAATCCGTCGTAGGTTCCGGCGGCGGGTACGACGGGGACCTGGGCCTGGGCAGGTGCCCGGCCGGGTGTGGCGGCAGCCGGTGTGGCCTGTGCGCCGAGCAGTGCGGCGGTGGCCACGGCGCTGGCGGTGATGGCGATGGATATCCGGCCGCGCTTGCGGCCGAGGGCGGATCGCATGTGGCTCCTCGTGGGTACGGGCAGACCCGCGTCGCGCCGCTCTCGCCCGGGCACCCAGGAACGCGAGGCGGCGAGCGAAGGTGTGTGGCGGCACGGGCTGCTGATCTGGACGTGCACAGGGGCGAGGCAACGGCGACCCTCCGCCCGGGGAGGGCTGCGGATGGGGCGCGCGGTCCGGACTTGCACCCCCCACGGGCGTACCGGACCTCAGTAACCACATATCGCGCCCATGCTGTAAACAGACGTTACGATCGCCGTTACCTCGCTGGGGCCGAGTCTGGGGTCGGCCCTCGGAGAACGTCAAGTGGATGAACGCAAGCTGCTTCTAGGGGAGTTGGAGCAGCTCGGTGCCAGGCGCCGCAAACCGGGATCAATGGAGGGCCTACAGTGACGGGCATGTCCGAAGATGTGTTTCCCGTGGGTACTGACGCTGCCGGGATCGGTTCACGGATCCTGCGTCTGCGCACCCAGCGGTGCGCTACCCAGGCTCACCTGGCAGGGGATCTGTTCACCCGCGCCTACGTGTCGTCGATCGAGGGAGGCAAGCGCACCCCGTCCGCACGCGCGACCTCTCACTTCGCCGAGCGCCTCGGCGTCACCATGGAGGACCTCTGCTATCCGTACGAGCCCGGCCGGCGCAAGGCTCTGCGCAACACCCTCACGGAAGCCCGCCTCGCGCTGTCCCGGGGAGAAGTGACGCAGGCGACCGAGGCGTACCAGGAGGTGGCCACCACCGCCGAGTTCCACGACGATCCGGAGCTGAACGCCGCGGGCCACTGCGGGCTGGGACTGGTGGCCCGGCACCAGGGAGACCCCGCCCGCGCCCTGACGCTGTTCACCCGGGCCGAAGAACTATTGGCCGCACAACCCCTGAACGTCCGGCTGCACGCCGTGATCGGGCGGATGGGAGCCTTCTTCGCCCGCGGTACGATCACCGACGCGCTCACGCTGGCGGAGGAACAGCTGCGCACAGCCCAGCGGACCGGACAGACTGCTGCGGAGTTCGCCCTGCGCGCGGCGACCGTCCTGCCACTGGTGGAACGCGGCGACATCGACCAAGCCGCCGCCTGTGCCGACGCCGCTCTGGCGATCGCCCCGCAGGTGAAGGATGCCGAGATCCTCGCGCAGGGCTACTACCACATCAACCGCGTACTGGTGGCCCAGGCGCGCTATCAGGAAGCGGAACAGGTCCTGACCCGGGCGGTGGCCCTGTACGAGCACTTGGGGCTGCGCACCGAGGTCGGCATGTGCCACTTCGCCCAGGGGTACCTGTCGGCGCGCCGGGGCAACCTCCGGCAGGCCGAGGAGCGTCTGCGCCATGCCGCAGCCGGCTTCTCGCAAACGCGCGCGCTGCCCCGCCAGGTCAACGCCACCTCGGAACTCGCCGAAGTCCTGCGCCGGATGGGGCGCACCGAGGAAGCCGGCGCCTTGGTGGAGGAGTGCCGCGAACTCTCCCTTTCCTGCCACGACCCGGAGCAGGCCGCGGAGCTGGACCGCATCGGCGCGCACATCGCGGTGGACAGCGGTGACGAATCCGGTGCGGAGGCACTCTTCGAGTCGGCGATCGACCGCTACCAGACGGTCGGCGCCACGCTCGAAATCGCGACGACCTGCAGGCTCCTCGGTGACCAGCTGATCCAGTGGGGACGTACCGACGCAGCCGTGGCCGTCTACCGCCGCGGGCTGATGGCACTGGAAAAGCCATAACCCCAAACTCCCCCAGATCTGCACCAGTCGGCCGGAATCCGCGCATTGCTACTCCTCGCCTGCCGTTGTCTTGACGCACCCCCCGTGCGGACGGCACACTTCCATCCGGCGAGGTAACACCATCAGATACTTCTGTTGACAGTCATGGCGCACCTTTGGTCCTGCATGCCGCTGCCGTTCCCAGGGGCGAGGCTCGACCCTCGGGCGTCACGGTAGCGGGGGGCAACAGGCTTTCTCGGTCGGCTGTTACCTCGCCAGCCCCATCAAGCGCCTTGCACCGTGCCCCACACCGCACCCCGCCCTGCGCACCGACGCCACCGTCTACGGCCAGGTCAAGTCCTTCGTGGCTGAGCCGTCTGATCCGAACGACTGCTGTACATCACCTGACCCCTATCCGAAGGGATTTCACATGCGCAAGAGAGCCACCACTCTCGCCGCGGCGCTCATCACCGGAGGCCTGCTGGGAATCGTCCCCCTGAGCACGGCCCACGCCGCCACGCCGACCTGTGACTGGGTCGCCTCGTACGCCGGAGCCTGGGTACCGATGTACAAGGCCAGCAACACCGTGGACTGCAACATGGTCCGCGGCACCAACAGCCCCGCCGTCCAGAAACTCCAACACTCGATGAACCTGTGCTACGGCGAAAACCTCGTCGAGGACGGCGACTTCGGCGGGAAGACCCGAGACGCTCTGATCCGCACACAGCGCAAGGCGGGAACCGCCGCAGACGGCGAGTACGGACCCAACACCCGCAAAGCGATGTACCACCAGGCCATCAACGGGGGTTGCATACGGGTGCCATAGCCCAGCCTCGCTGTCTCCTCCTGCGTCCCAGAGGAGACAGCGAGCATCTACGCACGAGCGGACCTCGCTGAGCTCATCCAGGTGTCCTCAGACTCACAGAGCCTCCGCGAGCTTGAAGTCGCGGGTCAAAGGGCTGGTGTGCTGGTCTGTCGGGGTGTTCACGCGGGTCGTGGGCGGCAGTCTGCGGAGAAGATCGTCCGTCAGCGCGGTCGGCGCGAAGGGAAAGCGTCGCCCGCGCAGGACCACAAGGCGGCTTCCCTGCCCCGGCCTGGTGAGGTTCTGTGCTTTGGCCCGCGCTCGGAACTCATCCGCGAGATCCCTGTGATCGCCGTAGACGACGTCGGCCGCAGTCCGCGATCGGTGATAGGTGCAGATCTTCTGAGGGTTAATCAGAGTTCCGCAACCAGCGCGTTCGTCGTTGCCCCGTGATCGGGGAGGACCCGCGTTATGGCCTTTCACGCGGGAATAGCCGAGCCGCAGTCTCGGGCTTCGCTGACCAGCGCGGTGCCGACTGCGCGAAGTGGCCGTCGCGTAGCGACCGAAGCGTGAAAGTGCAGGTCAGCCAGGATGGACAGGCACCCTCAAAGGATCTGCACCCAAACCGGATCATGGATGCGGCCAGTTCGACCTTGGTCTGCTCGCCTTTGGGTCGGTGCAGCCGGGCGGCCACCGGCAGGCACACCGGCCGGGGCAGGAACGGCAGGTCCACGACCAGGCCCAGGACGACGAAGCAGGTGCCGTAACCGATCCCGTCGCGGCCGGCGGCGGAGCCGTCGTGCTGCCAGGCGGCGCCGAAGACCTTCTTCCCCCGCCGTTTGAACAGTGTGTCGTCCACCGCCACCGTCAATCGGGCGCCGTCAGGCACCAGCGCGCGCACACCAGGTGGGACAGCGACGCGCCGAGCGTATGCGGGTCCCAGCTCGCGCGGGCGAAGAAGGCGTGGACCCGGTCGTGAGACCAGTGCCGCGTCAAGTTCGCGCCCAGCAGCATCCCGGTGACCGTTCCCCGGCCGGTGTTCGAGATCAGCCCGGTGACCAGCGCGGCGAACGTGGAGAAGGTCGGACAGGTGAAGCAGTAGCGCAAAGCGCCCAGCACCGCGAGCAGCGAGGCGGGTACGGTCGGATCCGGAAGCATCGGCGGGTCCCTCACAGCAGGCGACACAAGCACCGCCGATGCTTCCTTCGCGTCGTCTCCCGGCCGGGCCAACGGCCACAGGTCACCCGTGTGAGCTACCTATCTGACAGTTGGCCAGAACGACGAAAGTCGAGAGGGCTGGAGATCATCGAAAACAGCTGATCGCCAAGATCCACGCTAACTCTCCATATCCCTTGTCCCACAGGGTACTTGACGCTCTGTTCGAGCGGGCCGCAGACTGCACGGAAGCGGGGTAACACGCTCCGGAACTTCTGTTGACGGATGCGTCGCGCCTGGGCGGACTCCAGCGCCTGACGTCGCCCCATGCGGCCCCGTGCACCACCTGACCCACCGCACAGCGCGCGAACCGTGCACTTCTCCCTACCCAGGAGCGAGTCGCGGGCGCGCGGTCCGTACGTACCGCGATCCGGTCTACGAAAGGTCTGGTGCCCCACCCATGCGACCCCTCACACGCCGCCTGAGTGCCCTCGCCCCCGCAGTCCTTCTGGTGGCCGGCGTTCAGTTCGCCGGCTTCCCGGCGCACGGCGCCACCCCGTCCGCCGACGTCCGCCTCGCGGCGTCCGGAACAGGGATAACCGACAGCTGGATCGTCACCCTCAAGAACGGCACCGCTTCGACCGGCTCGGTCGCGCAGCAGCTCGCGCAGCGCGGCAACGGCCGGCTGGCCCATGTGTACCGCAGCGCCTTGAACGGCTTCTCGGTGAAGATGACGGAATCCCAGGCCCGTCGGCTGGCCGCGGACCCGCGCGTCGCCCTGGTCGAGCAGGACTCGGTGGTCGCCGTCACCGACACCCAGCCCAACGCCACGTGGGGCATCGACCGGGTGGACCAGAGGAACCTGCCGCTGAGCGGCACGTACACCTACAACACCACCGCCTCCAACGTGAGCGTCTACGTCATCGACACCGGGGTGCGTGCCTCGCACGGCGAGTTCGGCGGCCGGGCCTCCATCGGCACCGACACCGTCGGCGACGGCCAGAACGGCAACGACTGCAACGGCCACGGCACCCACGTCGCCGGCACCGCCGCCGGGTCCACCTACGGGGTCGCCAAGGGCGCGAGGATCGTCGCTGTCCGGGTCCTCAACTGCGACGGCTCCGGCTCCACCTCGGGCGTGATCGCCGGCGTCGACTGGGTCACCAGCAACGCCGTCAAGCCGGCTGTCGCCAACATGAGTCTGGGCGGCAGTGCCAGCACATCCCTCGACGATGCCGTGAAGAGGTCGATCGCCTCCGGCGTGAGCTACGCCCTGGCCGCCGGCAACGGCAACTTCCTCGGCCAGCCCCAGAACGCGTGCAACTCCTCTCCGGCCAGGGTCCCCGAGGCCATCACCGTGGGTGCCACGGACAGCTCCGACAAGCGCGCCTCGTTCTCCAACTACGGCACCTGCCTGGACTTGTTCGCCCCGGGTGTGAGCATCACCTCCGCCTGGAAGGACAGCGACTCCGCCACCAAGTCCATCAGCGGCACGTCCATGGCCTCGCCGCACACGGCGGGCGCCGCGGCCCTGTACCTGGCGGCCAACCCGGGCGCCACGCCCGCGCAGGTCCGTGACGCCCTGGTGAACAACGCGACCAGCGGCAAGGTCCAGGACCCCAAGACCGGCTCCCCGAACAAGCTCCTCTACACGCTCTTCTGACCGTCGTCGCACGGAACGTGGGGGCTGGCCCGGCGACCGACCGGCTCCGGTGGGCGCTTCGGCGCCCGCCGGGGCCGGGCCGGGCGGATCACCGTCGCCGGCCGTCACGTCAGCTCTCCCGTCCGCGCCCGTCTCGCCACCGCTCCAGGCATCCCCCCCATTACCCCCGCTTCTGACCAGGAGTCTCCATGCGACTTCGCACCCGCCGCAGCCGCACCGCCACCCTCGCGGCCGTGATGGCACTGGCCCTCGCGGCCCCGCTGACCGCGTCCGCTACCGCGTCCCCACCGCCGAGGCCTTCCACCGCGACCCTCGATGAGGACATCCGCCAGTACGAGATCCAAGGGCCCGCCACCGTGGCCGAGCGCACCGCACTCGCCGCCACCGGCGTCTCGATCGACGAGGTCCACGCCCGCTCGGTGATCGTCAGCGCCGACCGGATCGAGGCAGCGAAACTCCGCGCGCTCGGTTACCGGCTCCAGGAGCTGGCCGTCCCCGAGGCACACGCGCACGACGAGGGGGTGGGGGCGATGGACTTCCCGTCCGCCGACTCGAAGTACCACAACTACGCCGAGATGATGGCCGAGATCGACCAGCGCATCGCGGCCTATCCGAACATCATGCGCAAGCAGGTGATCGGCAAGTCCTATGAGGGCAGGGATATCGTCGCCATCAAGGTCAGCGACAACGTGGGCACGGACGAGAACGAGCCGGAGGTGCTCTTCACCCACCACCAGCACGCCCGCGAGCATCTCACCGTGGAGATGGCCCTGTACCTGCTGCGCGAGTTCGGCGAGGACTACGCGACCGACTCCCGCATCGCGAATGCCGTCAACAGCCGCGAGATCTGGATCATCCCGGACCTCAACCCGGACGGTGGCGAATACGACATCTCCACGGGCAACTACAAGAACTGGCGCAAGAACCGGCAGCCCAACACCGGTTCCTCGTACGTCGGTACGGACATGAACCGCAACTGGGACTACAAGTGGGGCTGCTGCGGCGGCTCCTCCGGCAGCACCAGTTCCGACACCTACCGTGGCAAGAACCCCGAATCCGCTCCCGAGGTCAAGGTCGTCGCGGACTTCGTCCGCAGCCGCGTCGTCGGCGGCAAGCAGCAGATCAGGACCGGCATCGACTTCCACACCTACAGCGAACTCGTGCTGTGGCCGTTCGGCTACACCACCGCGGACACGGCTGCGGGCATGACCCAGGACGACCGCGACGCCTTCGCCACCGTCGGCCAGAAGATGGCCGCCAGCAACGGCTACAAGCCGGAGCAGTCCAGCGACCTCTACATCACCGACGGGTCGATCGACGACTACCTCTGGGGCTCGCAGAAGATCTTCGGTTACACCTTCGAGATGTACCCGAAGAGTGCATTCAGCGGAGGCTTCTACCCGCCGGACGAGGTTATCGAGAGCGAGACCAGCCGTAACCGGGACGCCGTCCTGCAGCTGATCGAGAACTCGGACTGCATGTACCGCTCCATCGGCAAGGAAGCCCAGTACTGCCCGGCTTCCTGAACGGCCGGTAACCATCTGACCTCCGGTGCCGCGGATCCCTCCCCCGCCCGCGGCACCGGACCTCCATCACCTCTCGCCCGGCCCCGCACTCACCTGCCCACCGGCTGCCACAGGCAGCCCGGGCCGCCCCCTTCACGCCATCGGGAGTGCAACCATGCCCATCTCACGCCCCCTCGCCTACGGCGTCCTGGCCGCAGGCCTCCTCGCAGCCCTGTCCCTCCAAGCCCCCGCCGCCGGCGCCCAGCCCGCCGTGGCCGGCCCCGACCCGATCGTCTTCGTCCACGGCTGGAACTCCAACGGCTCCACCTGGGACACCATGGCCGGCCGCTTCAAGACCGACGGCTGGCCGGCCGACCGCCTCGACCAGTGGACGTACAACACCAGCCAGTCCAACGCCACCACCGCCTCCCAGCTCTCCACGGAGATCGACCGGGTACTCGCCGCCACAGGCGCGGCAAAGGTCGACGTCGTCACCCACTCCATGGGCGGACTCTCCTCCCGCCACTACCTCAAGAACCTGGGCGGCGACGCGAAGGTCGACGCCTGGATCTCCCTCGGCGGCCCCAACCACGGCACCGACACCGCCTACTGGTGCGGCGGAGCCTCCTGCACCGAGATGCGCCCGGGGTCCGCCTTCCTCAACGCCCTGAACTCCGGCGACGAGACCCCCGGCGTCTCCCGGTACGCCACCTGGTGGTCGCCCTGCGACAGCGTCATCAACCCCGACAGCAGCGTCGCCCTCACCGGCGCCGCCAACACCAAGACCGCCTGCCTCAGCCACGGCGAACTGCGCACCGACACCACCGTCTACGGCCAGGTCAAGTCCTTCGTCACCGGCTGACCGGCCCCCCACGGACCTCCTCACCAACCCGACAGAAAGAAGATTCAGAGTGAAGAACTTACCGAAGTGGGCTGCGATCACCGCGCTCGTCCTGACGGCGGCGGTCGGCGGCACGACCGCGGCCTCGGCAGGCACGGCCTCCCACCAGAAGGCCGACGGCAAGATCGTGGTCGGGGACGACACCTGTACCTGGACCAACGCGGCCACCAGCGCGAACCCCCCGGGCACCGTGACCATCGACCGGACGACGATCAACAAGCCGGGTGGCAACCTGTCCTGCAGCGGAGGCCTCTCCGCCACCCTCAACAACAGCCCCGTCTTCACCTTCGACGACGCGGCCGGCACCGCCACCGCCGACGTCATCGACATCACCGGACGCCAGGGATTCGTCTCCTGCCGCTACAAGGCGACGAACATCACCTGGGACCGCGACGGGACGACCAGGAACTACGTCAACCGGCCCTTCACCGCGCCCAGGATCTCCGGCGGCTCCCTATGCCCCGGCACCGTGAACGCGGACGCCGGTGACGCGTCCGTCCTGTTCCACTGAGCCCCCACCGCGTTGCGCCCTTGGGCACGGTCTTCCTTCCGGTCTGATACCTCGGACGCGTTCCCCGCAGTGAGGCCGTCGTCAACTCCTCCTCGCGGCCGTATACCGCGCTGCTCAGAACCTCCGTACCAGGGCGGCGTCAGCAGCCACGCCTCAACCGATCATGAAACCGGCAGGTCGAACGGGTTTCCCGCCGGGGTGATCTTTCTCGGGGTGCACGCATGAAGGCAGGGCCTCTCGGTAGCTCGGTTATGAGAATCTGACCGAGCAGTGCCGGGAGGCCCTGGTGTCGTTGTTGTACGCGTCCGAGCTCGTCGAAATCAACTCGACTACACCATCCCTTGATTGCCTCGCGCACGTGCGCGGCCGTCCGGCCCGTGCTCCAGCCGGCCCGAATGTGCCGTACCCCGCGGGCACGCGGCATCGGGCCGCCTCCGGTACCCTCCCCGGGTCTGGCCAGCCCCCCAGCCCGTCCGCCGCGCTGGGCGCCGCGGCGGACGGCATGGCCAAAATCCTACAGGCCCACGATCCTCTCCGCCTCGCCGGATGCGGTCGCTGAGGTGATACTGCGGCGGTGCTGCCCGGCGCCCGTCCGCTCGACGCCAATCTGCGACTCCGTTCCGAGGCGGAGCCCGATCTGAGCGGCCCACGGCCCGGAGTCAGGGCCGCGAGGTCAGGGCATCCGCTGTCCAGACAGTAGGAGCGCGTCCCCCGCAAGGGCTTCCGCGATGTCCTCCGGGCGGCCGTGCGCTGAAGTGCTCCAGCAGGACCTTGCTGAAGACCGCCACCGGCCTCACCGCGACGAGCCCGTCATCGCCGCCCATGCGGGCCTCGGCTGCGCAGAAGACCTACGGCCGCGCACACCCCTGACTTCGGCTCGAACGGGAAACGCTCCTCTCCGGCGGGTCTTCTGGTCTTCTGGGTCTTCGGGTGGACGGCTGCCGCAGTCCGCGGTCAGGGTAGGACGAACATCTTGGCCGCGTTGTCATGGCACACTGCCCGCAGCCAGTCGTCGCCGAGATCCAGTCTGGCCAGCGCGTGCAGCGCGTGATCGTAGGCGTAAGGAATGTTGGGGTAGTCGCTGCCGAACAGGATGCGATCTCCCAGGTCGCGCAGCCGGTGCCGCTCCTCGTACGGGAAGGGGGCGTCCCGCTCGGCGAAGTCGGTGAAGGCCATCGTGGTATCGAGCCTGACATCGGGGTGCCGGTCAGCGAGGTCGAGGAACGCCGGGTAATCGGGGTGGCCCATGTGGGCGATCACCAGGCGCAGTCCGGGAAAGCGCTCCAGCAGCCGGGTGACCGGACGGGGCCCGGTGTGCGCGCCCGCGACCGGACTGTGCCCGCAGTGGATGACGATGGGGGTGCCGTTGTCCCGGAGCGTCCCCCAGACGTCGTCCAGCAACGGGTCGTTGGGGTCGTAGCCGCCGACTTGCAGGTGAGCCTTGAAGATCTGGGCGCCTGCCGCGATCGCTCGGGGGACATAGGACGGTGCCTCGGGTTCGGGGTAGAAGGTGGCCGTGTGGAGGCAGTCGGCAGTCCGGGCGGCGAAGTCCGCGGCCCAGGAGTTCAGCCGGTCCGCCATGGCCGGCTTGTGAGGGTAGACCATGGCGGTGAAGGCCCGTACCCCGAAGGCGCGGATGCGATCGAGCCGCTGCTCCTCGCCCATCCGGTAGGTGATGGGCCAGGACTGTCCGGTGAGGGGGCCGACGGCGTCGAAGTACTCCCAGACCCTGGTCATCACCGGTTCGGGCATGAAGTGGGTGTGCACGTCGACGAGTCCGGGCAGGCCGAGTTCCCGCCAGAAAGCGGTCACCTGCTGCACATCCGTCGGCCGGCTCACGCCGTGACCGTCCGGGCCCGTCCGAGCACGGCTTCGGTGTCGACGCCGCGGGGCAGGGTGCCGAAGGCCCCGCCGTGCTCGCCGCCCAGCCGGGAGGCGCAGAAGGCGTCGGCCACCGCGTTCGGCGCGTGACGCTGGAGCAGCGAGGCCTGCAGTACGAGGGCCATGGTCTCGGTGAGGCGGCGGGCCCGGTACTCGGCTTCGGCGGGGTCGGCCAGCTGCTTGCGCAGCTCCGCGGTGGCGGCATCCAGATGCCGGTCGGCCCCCGCGGCGCCGTCCACTTCGGCGAAGAAGGCCTCGATGGCCTCCGGCGCGCGGGCCATGGCACGCAGCGCGTCAAGGGCGGCGACGTTGCCGGAACCCTCCCAGATGGAGGACAGCGGCGCCTCGCGGTAGAGGCGGGGCATGCCGGACTCCTCGATATAGCCGTTGCCGCCCAGGCATTCGAGGGCCTCGGCGGCGTGCATCGGGGCCCGCTTGCACACCCAGTACTTGGTGACGGCCAGGGCCAGGCGCCGGAAGAGGGCCTCTGCCGTGTCGCCCGCGGCGGCCCGGTCGGTGGCCCCGGCCAACCGCAGGGCGACGGTGGTGGCGGCCTCCGACTCCAGGGCCAGGTCGGTCAGGACGTTGCGCATCAAGGGCTGGTCGATGAGGGCCTTGCCGAAGGCGCGCCGGTGGGTGGCGTGGTGGACAGCGCGGACCAGGCCCAGGCGCATGCCGGAGGCGCTGCCCAGGACGCAGTCGAGGCGGGTCATGTTGACCATCTCGATGATGGTGGCCACCCCGCGGCCCTCCTCGCCGACCAGTTGGCCGTGCGCCTCCTCGTACTCGATCTCGGCGGAGGCGTTGGAGCGGTTGCCGAGCTTGTCCTTCAGCCGTTGCAGGCGCAGAGCGTTGCGGGTGCCGTCGGGCAGCACGCGGGGCAGCAGGAAGCAGGACAGGCCCCCGGGAGCCTGGGCGAGGGTGAGGAACACGTCGGACATGGGCGCGGAGGTGAACCACTTGTGGCCGGTGAGCCGGTACGTACCGTCCGCGGCCGGCACCGCGGTGGTGGTGTTGGCTCGGACGTCCGAACCGCCCTGTTTCTCGGTCATCGACATGCCCGCGATCAGGCCCCGCTTGCCGTTCGGTTCGCGCAGACCGAAGTCGTAGGTACGCGAGGCCAGCAGGGGTTCCAGCCGGCCGGCCAGCTCCGGGGTGGTGCGCAGGGCCGGCACGACGGCGTACGTCATCGAGACCGGACAGGAGTGGCCTGCCTCCGCCTGGCCCCAGACGTAGAACTTGGCGGCGCGGGCGACATGGGCGCCGGGGCGGGGCTCCTGCCAGGGGGCGGCATGCAGACCGTGGCTGACGGCGATGCTCATCAGCTCGTGCCAGGAGGGGTGGAACTCGACCTCGTCGACGCGGTGGCCCCAGCGGTCGTGAGTGCGCAGCACGGGCGGGTTCTCGTTGGCCAGCCGGCCCCATTCGGCGGCCTGTTCGGAGCCGGCCAGCACACCGAGCTCGTGGAGTTCGGAGGCGGCCCAGCCGGCGCCCTCGCGTCCGAGTGCCTCGGTGAGAGAGGGGTCGGCGGCCACGTCGTGACCGTGGTGCGGGGGCACCTGGTTGGTGACCTCATGCGTCTGCGGCAACGTGTCCTCCAAGGGCTCGCAAGCTGAAAGTGATCAGGGCTGGTACGACGTCGCCGCTCGCGGCGTCACCGTCGGCCAGTGGTCCGACCAGCGATTCGGAGACGGCGCCGACGAGTGCCGCGGCGGTGGACTCGGGTGTCTGGGCCGGCAGTTCGCCGCTGGCCACGCCCGCGGCGATGAGCACGGCGAAGACATCGCGAAAGGCTCGGCGGAAGACCAGGCGTTCGGTGTCCACGGCCGGGTCGACGGGTTCGGCGAGAAGGGCGAAAGCTCGCCGGGGGGACTGAAGGGCGCGGGCGGCGAACGTCTCCACCGCGGCGGCGACACGTTCGCCCGCCGTACCGGGCCCAGCGGCGGCGTCCGTGACCGCCGCCACCTCACGCGCGGCCAGGGCGCGGAACAGGGCGGCCGCCAGTTCCGCCTTGCCGGAAAACGACTGGTAGACGCTGCCTGCCGAGATCCCGGCCTCGGCCGCGATGGCGGCCACCGAGCAGCCCGCGTACCCCTCGCGGGAGAGCAGGCGGACGGCGGCTTCCAGCACCTGATCGCGTCGGGCGTCGAGGCGGGCCTGGACAGCGGGAGGTCTGCGGTAGGGCATACAAAGCATTGAAGCACAGATTCACTACTTCATGCCCTCCGGCCGACGCTCATCAAGGCCGGCTCACCCGCGCACGTCCCGGCGTCCGCCACCGTCTCCGGCTGACCGCCGGGCTTCGGGGAGATCGCTGAAGACGCGGCGTCGTCCAGGAGCCTTTGCATGCGGGCCAGACCGGTGGGGTCGGCCTTCGGCCTCTGCAGGCTCCGTACCGCTCCTTGCCGTGCGGTGTGACCGCTCGTGCTCTCGGCACTCCGTCGTCCTGGGCGCCACCGGTGCAGCCGGGATCTCCCTCGTCGAGGCGGCCACGAAGGAGGCAGCATCTGTTTTCGTCAGTTCCCGAGCACTCGGCTGTCGCCGCTCTGGCCAACCGTCAGACAAGCTACGCGTGCGGGTGATGTGCGGCCGTCAGCACGGCTGGGAAGCCGAGGCGGAGGTAGCGTCGGCGGTGCCTGTGCCACGTCCCGAAGTAGGTGTCCGCCGATGCTTCTGGACGGTGCTCCGCTGGCCGTGGTGGTGGATGACACGCTGTTCGAACGGCGCGGGGAGAAGGTTTTCGGCGCCGCCTGGCAACGCGACGGTTCCGCCGCCGGACGCGACAACATCGGCTATGACATCTGCCTCGTCGTCCTGGGGCCTGCTCATGGACCTGCCGTTCGTGCCCCGGCCGGTGTGCGGACGTCAGAATTTGCCGCTGTTGTTCGCCTCGGCTGGGGAGGGAACGGGTTCCGCCACGTCCCAGTGCTCGACGACGAGGCCGTCGGCCAGCCGGAAGATGTCGAACACGGCGGTGGGCGTGCCTGCCCAGTCGACCTCGCTCAGGGTGACGACGAAGTTTCCCTGCCCGATCAGGCGGTGGACCTTGGCGTATCTCAGTGACTGACCCTCGGCTGCGAGGCCGGCCGCGAAGGCCGCGAACCCCTCGATGCCGTCGCCGACCAGTGGATTGTGCTGCACATACTGATACGGAGAGACGAACTCGCCGATTCGATCGGTCCGGCCGCCCTGGAGAACCTCGGTGACGAACTCGCCGACCCGCTGCTTGTTCTGTTCCGTGAGGTCGAGATCGGTGACCTCGGTGGCGCCGTCGGTCTGGGTATGACCAGACGGGGTGGTCAGCCCCCCGGCCGCGATGGTGTCCCAGTGTTCGACGATCCGGTCGTCGTCGTCGGTGTCGAACAGGTCAGCGGTGACCCAGTGGGTCGTCGCGCCCAGGGTCTGCCGGACGTGGAGGAACACGTAGGAGCCGTCCTCGATGGCCCGGACCACCTCGATCTCCCGGTGCGGATTGCGTTCGAGGAACGGCTCGAAGAAGGCCAGGAATCCTTCCTTGCCGTCCGCGACGCCCGTGCTGTGCTGGGTGTACCGGTGGCCCACGTACTGGTCCAGGGCCTCACGGGCCTCACCGTCTCGGATGCCGCGGAGATACAGCCCCACAGCGTTGTCCAGTTTCGCCGTCATACGCACGATTGTGACAGCCGGGACGGCCTGCGTCCTCGACACACGCCCGGGTGTTCACCTCCCGTTGCGGGCCGCTATGACAGGCTGAACGGTCCAGGAGCATGTGCGGTATGTCCCCCGCGCGCCTAACCGAGCACAACGGATGTGAGGAGGCGTCGGATTGCCGGCGTGTCCGGCTGCTTCGACCCGGGCCAGCGCTCGGGTCTGGTGTCCGCAACTTCCTGAAAGGCCGAGCACGACATGCAGGACTTCCCGGCCGGAGCCGAGCTGACCCACATCCGGGTGGTCAGGGACGTCAACCGGTCCCGTGGTTTCTACCGTGACATCGCCGGTGCCGAGCTCATCCGCGAGTACGGGGGCACGAGCGCTGTCCTCCGCTTGTGCGGCACCTGGCTACTACCGGTCACAGGCGGCGGACCGACCGACGACAAGCCCACCATGCCCTTCACCGAGCTCGAGCACCCCTACACGGTCAGCCATGCCATGACCTTCTGGGTGAGCGACTGCCAAGCCGCCTACGACACGCTGCGCGCCCGGGGCGCGCGGTTCTTGACCCCGCCCGTGGACCACGGATTCGAGGTGCGCTGCTTCTTCCGAGACCCAGATGGACACCTGCTCAAACTGAGCGAAGCACGGTGACGGCCCCCTCGCGCATTAGGACGGAGCCCGCTTTCGACCCCGTCGAAACAGTGCTGAATGCCTGGTGCCGAGGTCGGATCCCCGTCCTCCCCGACAGATCTCAGGACGCCCATCAACCTGCGGCGCCAAGGACATGGCCGACTGCGCTGGACGGTCCCGGCTCCACACCCGCCGGCTCGCTCCTCGCTCTCGGGGGATGGCTTGCACTGCGCCGGACGGGCAGCGACACGGTGGCCCGGATCTCCGATCAGAGCACAAGGATGACTCCGGGTCGGCGAGCCCCTCGGCTGGCCGCTGCCGAGACTCTCACCGCCGCTTGCCCCGGCAAGGACCGCTGACCCGGGGCGGGCCAACGGGCGCGGCGCCCGGCGACGAATGCCGGTCAGCCCGTTCTAGCGGAGGTCGAAGAGCGGTCCGGTCACGGTCAGACCGAGGTCGCTGCCCGTACGGGCGATGAAGCCGAACAGCATGAGTGCGGCGCCCGCGAGCGCCAAGTCCTTCTGGAACTGGACCATCTCCATCTGACGCGCCTGGGCATCAGTCTCCTTCCAGAAACCGTGCATCAGCAGGGCGGTCGGCACGAGGAATACGACCAGGAGCAGCGCCCCAAGGTCCGGCCAGATCCCCAGCAGAACGCTCAGCCCGCCCGCGAGCAGCAGTACACCGCTGCCGAACACAGCCGGAACGGGGGCCAGCACGCCCCGCGATGAAGCGTAAGCGGCCATGGCCCTGGACTGGGTCATGTGGGCGAATGCGCTGCCGAGGAACAGGGCCGCGAATAGTACGCGTCCGATCAGCACGAGGACGTCCATAGCGGCCTCCAGCACGAGTTCGATAGAAGCACCGATCTCACGCCTCCAGGCTACCCCGAGCACAAGACTCACGCCGGGCCCACCGGCGTAATGTCTCGGCAGCGCCGACCGCGAGCCGCGTCCAGCTCCGGTTGTAGAGGCCCGGTCCGATTGCCCGGTATCCCCCGACTGTGCGCCGCCGACTGCGCCATCCGGGGTGGCGGACCCTATGCTCCGGGCACGAGCTGACAGGCCCCTCCGCGCCCTCGCGCCGTCAATCCCCGGACGGGTCGCGGCGCTCGGCGGACCGGAACGCACTTGGCGAGGCACCGCTGCGCTGCTGGAAGTACTTCGCGAAGTTCGCCGCGTCCGGGAATCCGAGCGCCACACCGATCCGGGAGACCGGCGCGTCCGAGTGCGCCAGCAGCCGCTTCGCCTCTAGGACCACCCGGCTGTCGATGAATGACTTCGGGGTCTGCCCGGTCGCCGCCCGTACCGATCGGGCCAGCGTACGGCGGGAATAGCCCAGCCGGTCGGCATACTCGCTCACGCTGCGTGTCCGCGCGTAGTCGCGTTCCACCGCTGCGCGGAAGCGGACGAAGGGGGTTCTGTCGGTCTCCGGCCGGGAGGGGGTCACCCGGGAGGCGACCTGGGCGGCCCGGAGCAGGAGGACGGACACCGAGTGCCGCAGTACCTTGGCCCGCACGTCCTGCGGCAGGGTGAGGATGTCGAGGTACTCGTACCGCAGCGCCTGCAGAGCCCGCTGAAGGCCGGCCAGCTCCCGCTTGTCCGGGCGCAGCACGGGCGGGCGGTCCCAGTCGTACACCCTGGCCGCGTCGATGGTCGCGCGGGGTAGAAAGCCTTTCCGGACGGCCACCGCTGTCGCGTCGTACCGTGCGGGATCGGAGAAGTGATGAACCTGGCCGGGCCAGGTCCACAGCAGGTCCCCCGCTGTGAGCTCGTACTCAGTGAAGTCGATCACATGGGTGACCGGACCGCCGTGGAAGAGGATCACCACCAGGAAGTCCGCGCGGTGCGGGCGCGCCATCCGGGCTGCCAGCCCGGCCTCGGCGAACTCCCTCACGGTCCGGACCTGAAGATCCGCCTCCAGCGAGCCGGGGGCCGGGAAGCCCTCGACCTCGATCGTGTCGTACGCGCTGTCCCGCCGCCGGGTATTCGCCATGGCATCGCTCCTCCCGGGGCGCCGTGCGGATTCGTACGCGGCCATCGGGCGGCGGCCCCCGATCCGGCCATCCGTCCGTCGGTTTGTTTGTTCGTCTGTTCCTCTGTTCGCCTGTTCGTCCGTTCCGACGGTTGCGCCTCCCGGCCAGTCCCACTTTCACAAGGAACCGGCCCGTGCGCACCTTTTCCGGTAGTCCGCCTGCTTCCTAGATTGGGCGGGCCGCCTGAGGATCCGATCCCTCCGGCACCCGAAGCGCGACTCGCCTCCGGCCTTCTCCGCCTGGAGAGAGCGCCAGCCCATTGAACGAGAAGGACACTTCCGTGATCACCGCCGCTCCCGTCAGGCTTGCCGTCGTCTACTACTCCTCCACGGGGGTCAACACAGAGATAGCGCAGCTGATCGCCGAAGCCGCCGAGAAGGCCGGCGCCGAGGTCCGTCTGCGCAAGGCCGCCGAGTTGGCTCCGCAAGCGGCGATCGACTCCAACCCCGCATGGGCCGCGAACCACGCCGCGACCGCGGGTATCGCGACCGCCACCCCTGACGACATGATCTGGGCCGACGCCGTGATCTTCGGAAGCCCCACCCGGTTCGGCAACATCGCCTCACAGCTGAAGCAGTTCATCGACACCCTGGGCGGGCTGTGGATGCGCGGACAGCTCGCCGACAAGGTCTACAGCGGCTTCACCACGAGCTCCAGCGCCCACGGCGGCCAGGAGTCCACGCTCCTCGCCCTGTACAACTCCGTTCACCACTTCGGCGGCATCCTGGTCGCCCCCGGCTATACGGACCCCGCCAAGTTCGCCGACGGCAATCCCTACGGCACCAGCCATGTCGACGCCCAGGGGCACAACCCGATCAGCGACACCACTCGCGAGGCCGCCCGCGTCCAGGCAGAACGGGTCGTCCACGTGGCAGCCGCCCTCAAGGGCCGCCTCGCGACCTGATCGCGCCGCCACCGTCGACTGGGGCAGGACCGGCCCGGCGACGAAATCCCGGCGGCGGAACTTCTGCCGCCGCCAGCGGCAGGGGACATCTCGACATTGTTGAACATTGAACTGTATGCTATGGGCCCAGTAGTTCGAATTTGAATCACTCTTCATCGAGCGGAGCCCTCATGACAGAGATCCCAGCCGCGACGGTCCGCAGCCGGGTGCGTGTCCCGCTGCACCTCGGCGACGGCTACAGTGCCGAGGGGCAGGTGGTGACCTTCCACGGCCTCGTCGACGGCGCAGAGCACCTGGCCATCGTCCTGGGAGACCCGGACAGGGCGTCGAGGCCTCTGGTTCGCCTGCATTCCGAGTGTCTGACCGGCGACGTCTTCGGCTCGGCCCGCTGCGACTGCGGTCCGCAGCTGCGGGAAGGCGTGGAGAAGATCACCGACCAGGGCGGAATCCTGCTCTACCTGCGCCAGGAGGGTCGCGGCATCGGCTTGTACCGCAAGCTCGACGCCTACGCGCTCCAGGACCAGGGCCTGGACACGTACGCCGCGAACACCGCGCTCGGCCTCCCCGAGGACGCCCGCGACTACACGGCCGCCGCCCAGATGCTCACCGCTCTCCGCGTCCGGGAAATCGACCTGCTCACCAACAACCCCGACAAGGCAGACCAGTTGCGCGGACGGGGCATCGCGGTCCGCGACCAGGTACCCACCGGTGTCTTCGCCACCGCCGACAACCTTCGCTACCTGCGCGCCAAGGTGGAACACACCCGCCACACCATCCACCTTGGCGGCCTGGCCGAGAGCGGTACACGCGTGAGCACTCCAGTCGGCTGAAACACCCGCTAGACCGGTCCACGGCCGGAAGCCTGGCGTTGCTGCTCCGGCTGCGGTCTCATGACTGCTACTCGGTCACCGGCGAGGTGGTCACCTTCGATGGCCTGGTCGACGGCACCCGAGAAGGGCCGCGACCACAGCACGGCGCAGACGCTTACCGCCCTGAACAACACCGAACTGGACCTTCCAACCGACAACCCCGACAAGGGCCGCCAGTTCCGCGAACTACGGATGGGCGTCCGCGACAGCCCATGGGGGCTTCGCCACCGACTCCAACCCGCGCAACCTGCACACCAGGGCGCAGCACACCCAGCACACGATAAATCTGGCCGCCGCGGCCGATCTGGCGGCGCGGTCTGCTGACCCCCTTCCGGAGTCGGTCCCACCCAGGGGCCACCGACGAAATCCGAACCCCCTGGAGGAAGCTCATGCCCGCATCCATCGCCCGTGTGGCGACCAAGGCCGCCCACCGCTACGCCAAGCAGCTGGCCGCGCACCTGGGCCGGAAGATCCCGGTCGAGGAGACGCCCGAGGGCCATCGCCTCACCTTCCAGGAAGCCGAGGCGCTGCTCACTCCCGAGGACGGTCACCTGGTGATGCGGGCCACCGCTGCCGACACCGCCGCGCTCGCCACCGTCCAGGACGTCCTGGGCAGCCACCTCGAACGGTTCGGCCGCCGCAACGAACTGACCGTGACCTGGGAGGAACCCCGAGTGGCTGAGAACACCCCGGCCGCGGGCGGCCGGATGCCCGCCCTCTACCTGTCGCACGGCGCGCCACCGCTGGCCGACGACCCCCTTTGGCCCGGCGAACTCGCCGCTTGGTCCGCCGACCTGCCGCGCCCGAAGGCAATTCTGATGATCTCCGCACACTGGGAAGAAGCGCCCCTGGCCATCGGCGCGACCGAGACCGTGCCGCTGCTCTACGACTTTTGGGGCTTCCCGAAGCGGTACTACCAGGTGACTTATGCGGCCCCCGGAGCTCCCGAGGTCGCCGAGAAGGTCCGCAAGCTGCTGCGCCACCCCGGCACGCCGGTCCATGACGTCCCCGACCGCGGTCTCGACCACGGCGCCTACGTCCCGCTCAAGGAGATGTACCCGGGCGCCGACATTCCTGTCCTGCAGATCTCCATGCCCACCCTGGACCCGCGAAAGCTGATGGAGATCGGCCGTCGTCTCGCCCCGCTGCGAGAGGAGGGCGTCCTGATCGTCGGGAGCGGCTTCTTCACTCACAACCTGCGCGCCATGGACTTCCAGCACAACCGGGTCCCGTCGATGATCGCCGAGTTCGACGACTGGGGCCGGCGCGCCCTCGAAGACCAGGACCTGGACGCGCTGCTGGACTTCGAGCACAAGGCACCGGCCGGATCGTTCGCGCACCCTCGCACGGAGCACTTCGCGCCGCTGTTCGTGACCCTGGGAGCAGGGCACGAGGATATGGCAGCGCAGCGAACCGTCATCGACGGCTTCTGGTCCGGCATGGCCAAACGCTCCCTCCAGATCGGCTGACCGAACTCCTTCTGAGAAGTGGGCACGCCATGAAAGCCGTGACCGTCACCGCCTTCGGAGCGCAGCCCCGAATCGTCCCCCTTCCCCTCCCCGAGCCGGGCAGCGGCGAGATGTTGGTCCGCTCCTGCAGCGAGTACACCCTCATCTCCGAGCACGGCAAGGTGTGTCTGGCGTGGCTTGAGTCTGCGCCGTCGAGGTCGGCTGACCAGGCAGGCGAACGATGAGGCTTCACGGCGCGCGTCGAGAGCGTGCAGATCCACCCTTCGTTTCCCGTGTCGCGGTGCCCATCGTTCCCATCTCCGGGCCCGCAGGTGTTGGCCGCCCACCCCGACGGCGTCGATCCGGTCCGGGACCTGGTCCCCAAGACCGTCATCATTCCCTGACCCGCACACCACACGTCATGGAGCAACGGGACAGCCTGCGCCCCGATGCTCGCCACCACCACTCAAAGGACACGAAGTGAACGCGAACAACGGATCGACATCCGACAGATGGAGTCGTCGATCGGTGCTCAGGGCCTCCGCCGCAGCGGCGGCCGGTGCAGCCGTCACGGCGGGCTGGACGAGTACCGCGTCAGCGACGGCAAGAGCAGGGGGCTACGCCGCGGAGGAGGAGGCGCTGGCCGAGCTGTACGCGGCCGCCAAGGCCGAGGGCGGCAACCTCGTCTGGTACAACGGCGGAGACGGCAAGGAGCAGGGCTCCGACACCGTCGAGAGGTTCCAGGCGCGTTTCCCCGGCATGCGCGTCACGAAGCTGACCGACTACAGCAAGTACCACGAAACCCGTCTCGACCTGCAGTTCGCCGCCCGCAAAGTCGAAGCCGACGTCACCTCTCTGCAGAACGTACACAGCTTCCCCCGTTGGAAGCGCGAAGGCCGGCTCCTCCAGTACAAGCCGCTCGGCTGGCGGTCCGTGCCCGCGCACATCAAGGACCCCGACGGCTTCTTCACCGCCACGACGGTTCTCTCCTTCTCCAATGTGGTCAACACCAACGTCATCCCCGCAGCCTCCGCACCCCGCGACCCCAAGGACTACCTGGACCCGAGCCTGAAGGGCAGGCTGGTCTTCTCCTACCCGACCGACGACGAGGCCATCCTGCTGGCCTGGAAGTACATGATCGACCAGTCCGGCATGGGCCTGGGCTACATGGAAGCCCTGATGAGGCAGGACCCGCTGATCGTCCGAGGCACCGGAGCGATGAACAACGCACTCATGTCCGGGCAGCGGGCGGCTTCCTTCTCCAACATCTGGTCCCGCACGCCCCTTGCCGGACTCGTATGGCAGGCACCCGCGCGCAGTCGGTTCATGACCTGGGGTCAACCCTCGGCCATTCTCAAGGCCGCCACACACCCTGCTGCCGCGAAACTGTTCGTCAGCTGGAGTCTGTCCCTCGCCGAGCAAGCCACCGCCTTTCAGTGGCCAGCCCGCCGTGATGTCGCCACGTCCGGGCCGTTCGCGGACCTCTCTCAGCTGAACACCGATCAGCACGACTTCATCGACTGGCAGTCCGACCGCGCCGAGATCGAGAAATTCCGGCTCCAGCTCGAGTACTTCGTCGGCACTCCCCAGGGCCCCAATCCCGCGATGACCTGACACCCACACCGGCGGGCAGCCTCCTCCGCCGTGCGATCGCGGCCGGTCTCGCGCCCGAAGGAAAGTCCCTGACCTACCCCGATCTACACCGTCTGATCGGCCAGGAAAACTTCGCCCTCAACTTCAGCGAAGCCGACTGGGCGGGCAACCCCACGGCCGTGTTCGACACCTTCCGGCTGGAAGACGGCCTGATCGTCGAACACCGGGGCGTCGCCGAACCCGTTCCGTCGACGGCCGAGGAGAACAACAGGGCAAGCTCTGACCACCCGGCGCGGAGAGGGCCGCCCCTGCCTGATCCGGCCGCCAGCGGGCCCGGTTCGACGGCGACGCGTGGACAGACGCGTGAACAAGGAAGGGCGTACGGTCCCCTGCCACCATGAGCGAAGCCTCCCGGAAGCCAGGGACGGCCAGCCGCTGCTTCCACCTTCCCACCGCGACATGTCCCACTTTCACCTGTCCTCGACGCGCCCCTACCTTTCCTCCGGCCGGCGGAGCCATACGCTTAAAAGACGGACGGAATCAACAATTCCGGTCAATCTCGTGAAAGGAAGCCTGTTGAAGCTGTTCGGCTCCCACCACAAGCACCAAGCAGAGAGCACCATGAGGAGAATTCCATGAACGGCACGGTTAAGACCATCGACCTGGACGGGCTGAAGGCCCACGTGTACACCGCCCCGGACGAATCCGTACTCGTGAACACGACGGTCTTCGAGCTGGCGGACCGACTCATCGTCGTGGACGGCCAGCTCTTCCAGAAGTTCGCCCGCGAGGTCAGCGACTTCATCGAGAGCCTCGGCAAGCCCATCGACCGCTTCATCCTGACGCACGGACACCCGGACCACTATTCCGGCTTCCAGACCCTGACCGAACGCTTCCCCGGCGTACAGGTCGCGGCTCTGCCCCCGGTCCGCGAATACCTCGCCCGGACGGGCCAGCAGGTCCTCGACGTCCGCAGGAAGGTCTTCGGTGACGAGGTCGCCAGCCGGATCGTCGTCCCGGACGCCGACATCGTGCCCGGTGAGGTGGTCATCAGCGGAGTGCGGTTCCTCTTCCAGCACGTTGAGGAGACGGAGTCGGACCACACCCTCACCATCACCCTGCCCGACCACGGCCTCGCCCTCGTCGCCGACCTGCTCGCCGCCGCTCACCATCACCTGTTCACCGTCAACCCCCACTTCGACGGCTGGATCGCCGGGGTGAACGAGATGCGGGCAGAGGTCGGCCGGTACGGCCTGAAGACGATCATCGTGGGCCACGGCGCCCCCGTGGGGGCGGACGTGCTGCCCGCGAGCATCGCCTACCTCGAAGCCGCCAAGAAGGCATACGCGTCGGCGGCCACCGCCGAGGACTATGTCGCCGCCCTCAGCGCGAGCATGCCCGACCGCACGCCCGAAATGTGGCTGGGCTTCTCCAGCCAGATGCTCTACGGCCACATCAACCCGTAGCACACATCCGGAAAGCCGCCTGCCGCCACCTTCGCTGGCTCCTTGTGGAACGGCGTCGGTGGCTGCGGCAGGCCGGCTCGGCTGCCTGGCCAGCATGGTCATCCCGCGCAGCAGCATCCAGTTGCGGCGCAGCCAAACCCACCCGCGCGATCGAACGGTGCTTTCGGCCCCCAGGTGTGGGTCTACGCCCGCCAGTGCAGGAACGTCGGTCGTGTCTCCGCGTACGTCAGCCGACTGCGGGTGATCTTCAGGATCTCGGTCAGCTCGGGCATGTGCAGCCGCCGGCGGGCGGGCGCCCCGGGGGGCATGGCGAGGAGGGAGTAGTAAAGGTGCGGCACGCCCGCCTCCGCCTGAAGTCGGCGGTTGATCGTGCCTTCCAGAAGCGAGGAGGCGGAGGCGTACGAGCGCCAGGCGCGCTGTTCGGCGGGGGAGAGTCAGCGGGCCGGCCTGCTGCCGGTCTATGCATTGATTAGAAGTTGAACCACTGAGTCCAGCCGGGCTGGCCGACGCGAGCCGGTTCGAACCGCCGAGAGCCGGAGGGCGCGTCTCCCATGCCCCATCCCTACGTCATGCTGTCCGCCGCCGTCTCCCTTGACGGTTTCATGGACGACACCGGGCCCGAGCGGCTGCTGCTCTCCGGAGCGGCCGACTTCGACCGTGTCGACGAGGTGCGGGCCTGGGCGGACGCCAGCCGAGGTCTTCGAAGAGCAGCTACGCTCGCTGAAACAGGCCGGTGTTGCAACGACTGGTTGAACCCACCCAATACACGTCCCATCAATTCCGCGATCTACTGGGCGAGTTGGACATGCGGCAGAGCATGGGACGCACCGGTTCGTGCTTCGACAACGCCGCCGCGGAGAGCTTCTTTGCCGCATCGCCCGATCAGCACGCCACTGCCGACGCACCCCCTCAGAAACATCGCTGGTCTTCAAACTCCAGTCCGCCGTGGCCACGTCGCACCTCTCCTCGATCAAGGTGTTGCGACGACCGATTGAATCCACCTTGCGACCCGCGATCGGAGTGAAAGATCGCGTTTCCTGCCGTTTGCCCGCCCTCATGGGCCATTCGGATGGCGTCTGCGACCAGTTTGGTGCGCATATGGTCGGCCATCGACCAGCCCACGACCTCCCGCGTGCACAGATCGATCACCGTCGCCAGATACAGCCATCCCTCGACCGTCGGCAGGCAGGCTGGCCGGGGTGTCCTCGCGTACCGACTGCTCGCTCATCCGGGCAAGGCTACCCAGGCCCAGCCCGGGCGCGCTGCGGGATGCGCCAAAGCCCTCCGTCGACACGATACCGACCGGCTGCGGGTCATGCGCACCACCCTCTGCGTCGCGGAGCGCCTGAACCCCCACACCCCCGTGATCCCGGGCCGGTTCCCCGGCACGAACGACCAGGCCGTGACCCTCCGATGAGCGGCAACCGCATCGTCGCGGACTGCGCCCTGACCGCCCTCGCCACCACGGTCTGGGGCTCGACGTACGTGGTCACCACCGAGTTCCTGCCCCCGGACCGGCCGCTGCTCGCAGCCGTACTCCGGGCCCTGCCGGCAGGTCTGGTCCTGCTGCTCACAGGGCGCTCGCTGCCGAGCAGCGTCTGGTGGTGGCGGGCTCTGGCCCTCGGCACCCTGAACATCGGCGCCGTTTTCTACCTGCTGTTCCTGGCTGCCTATCACCTGCCGGGCGGGGTTGCCTCCCTGCTGGGATCCGTCCAGCCCGTGCTGGTACTGGTGCTGTCCGCGCTCCTCCTCAAGGACCGGATCACACCGGCCCATGTGATGGCCTGCGCGCTGGGAGCGGCGGGCATCGCACTGCTGGTGCTCCGGCCGGCGGCGGGCCTCGACGCGGTCGGCGTGGCCGCCGGCCTCGCCGGCGCGCTGAGCCTGGCCTGCGGGCTCGTACTCACCAAGCACTGGGGCCGCCCCGAAGGGACCGGGCTGCTGACCTTCACCGGCTGGCAACTGACGGCCGGCGGCCTCCTCCTGGCCCCGACCATGCTGCTCGCCGAGGGCCTGCCGGCCACCCTCACCACCGAGAACCTGGGCGGCTTCGCCTACCTCGGCGTCATCGGAGCCCTGCTCTCCTGCCCGATCTGGTTCCGCGGAACAGAGCGGCTCCCCCCACTGGCCGCCTCCCTCGCTCGCCGCTGTCCACACCCAGCGCCGGGCGATGGAAGCCCAGATCAACGCTCTGCTGGAGGCTCACCCTCTTTCCCCGGTCCTGACGTCGATGCCCGGCGTCGGCGTCAGGACCGCCGCCGTCCTGCTGGTCGCCGTCGGCGACGGCACCAGCTTCCCCACCGCCGCCCACCTCGCCTCCTACGCCGGCCTCGCCCCCACCACGAGGCAGTCCGGGACCTCGATCCACGGCGAACACGCACCCCGAGGCGGAAACCGGCAGCTCAAACGGGCGATGTTCCTGTCCGCCTTCGCCTGCATGAACGCCGACCCGGCCTCCCGCACCTACTACGACAAGCAACGCGCCCGCGGAAAGACCCGCACCCAGGCACTCCTCCGCCTCGCCCGCCAACGCATCAGCGTCCTGTTCGCCATGCTCCGCGACGGCACCCTATACGAACCCCGGACACCGACGGACGTCGAGCTCGCCGCATAGCCCCCGCAGGCCCGAACCACCCGAAACCCGACAGAGGTGCCTTGACGAAAGACATAGAGGCACCCCCCCAGAGAGGTTAAGTGTGGTAACGGCCCTCCACCACCCACTCACCCCGGGTGCGCGAGCCCTGCGCCGCCTTCGTGCACCGTGACATCCGTGATCAGCCACCAACCGGTATCACGGTGGGTCACCAGGGCCGTTACCACACTTAAAGGGAGTAGGGTGCTGAGGTGTGACGAACCATCTCCACAGCACGACCTGCGGCCCGGACGAGAGCGAACCCTGCCCGTACGCCCACGACTCCTGGGTACGCCTCGACCACTGGACAGCCGGCGGCTCGCCCTACCACCTGGAGTCCGGGGCGTTCTCCCCCGAAGCCCGCCGCCACTACCAGGGGTACGTCACCGACTGGCTGCGCTGGTGCGACCGCGCCGGCCACAACCCGTACACCCTGGACCGCCTCCTGATCGGGGACTGGATCGGCGAGGAACACGCGGCCCGGCCACTCGCCACCCGGGGCGTCATGGTCTCCGCCGTCCGCTCCTACTACCAGCACCTCCTGGCGCTCGGCGCCGCCGACGGCATAAGCCCCGACATCACCCGCGCCGCCCTCACCGGAGCCGTCGTCCCCACCGACCCGCTGCGCACCGGACTGCGCGGCGACGGACCCCGCTGGCTCATGCAGGCCGCCGACCGCCTGAGCGGCCCCGACGCCCTCCGCGACCGCGCCGTCATCTACCTCCTGCTCAACGGCTACTTCGGCCACGAGAAACTGCGCCCAGGAGCGATCCTCGCCCTCGACGTCGAAGACGGCACCAACGAAGGCTTCCGCACCACCTGGAAGATCCGCCCCAAAACCGGCGACACCACCGGCACCGTCACCGTCACCATCAGCCGCGACGCCGCCCGCATCCTCGACACCTACACCGGCCTCACCCGCGCCGGAACCCTGGAACCCGACCCCATCTTCGGCCGCCTCACCAACCCCAAATACGGCACCTACCCCAGCCGGGGCGCTCTGCTGACGACGACAGCCGCCCGCGCCCGGGGCGCCCGCATGGCCCGCTCCGACACCATCAACCGCATCGTCCGCAACACCATCGCCACCCACGAAGAACTCGCCCCCCACGTCAGCCGCCTCTCCGCCGACTTCATCGCCGCCACCCCACCCCCCGGCAAACACCCCAAGGACCAGGACGACCAGACCGAAGGATGAACAGCACCCCGCCGGCCGCGGTGCATGGCCTTGGCAGGGTTTGAGAGGATGGGATTCATGGAGCTGAAGATCGGCCAGACGGACAGCTCGGCGGCGGCGGCTTGGGGCGGGCGTCCGGCAATCGGGAAGACACTGCCGGACAGTGCAAGCATCCGTGTGTGCGTGAAGGTGTTGAACGGTGTAGTGAGCGAGATCGAAAGTCGTGAATCGGCAAAGAAAAAGCGGTGGTTCTCGTGGCGCCGGTGGCGTGCAAGCTCCCCGTACTTCCTGATCGTCGATGACGACCGATTGCTTGCCGAGCACCCTACGAACGCGAAGCTACGCGACCTGGTCGCTACCGTTAGGCGTCGCGGTCCTGCCGTTGATGTGGTTTTGCTGCGCCCGCGGTAGACCGGGCAAGGGCCCGCCCGTGATCATCAGGTCAGTGTGTCTTGAGCGCGCGGACACTCCTTAGGGCGTCCCGGAGCGTGATCCGGGCATTGTGGAGGTGACGACCGCCGCTCGCCCAGTACCAGCCGAGAATGCGGCGTCGCAGAGGCAGCGGGCCGTTACTGTACCGGCCGAGCCACAGTTCTCCGGCGGGCTCCGGGTACGACTTGGCCGGGCGCCCCTCGCTCATGCTCATGTGCACTGCTCCTTGCTGATGACGGCCGTGGGCGAGTAGCCGCCACCCTTGTCCGCCATGCCGTCGGGTTCCTTCAGCGCCTCCACGGTCGCGTGGTACCTCGTACGGTACGCCCCAGGGGTGCAGGGGACAGCCAGCTTGGACTGTTTGGTGACCCCCTTCGCGGGCGCCTTGTCGAAGGCATCGCGGTCCACCTCGACCCAGCCGTCGGCCTGCTTCCGCTCGACGATGACGGTCAGGCTCTGCCTGAGTGGGCGTTAAGTCCGATCTTCCTCGGTTCGTGATCGCTCGATCGTGGTACTGATCGCGGTCCGGGCCGCTTGGTGGGCATGTCCATGTTGA
>NZ_JBFBBA010000051.1:0-47724 GCF_040682455.1 Streptomyces sp. NPDC051183 | reverse complement strand
ACGACAGCCCTCCGCCCCTACGAGCGGCCACTGACCATCCTCGGACTCAACTGACCTGCACCAACGCACGATCAACGAACTTTGCAATCGCCCTGGTCTCGACATGCAGTTCACAATTCCCGCTGGTCAGGACTGTGAGAGCCGTGTCGAAGCAGAGGCGGGTAACCACTCGACCCAGAAGGTTCAGGTTCGTGCCTGCCATCAGGATTCATCGGGATGTGCGTATCCACCTTGGGTCCGGGTTTCCCGTGGAGTCCGATCGGCTTGCCACTCTTGTTGTGGAGGCGAACATAGCCATTCGGGTACCTGCCGGTCGGATCCATCACGCGAACCATGTCGGCCTTTCCGGTCGGCCCAGCTTCTGCCGCACAATTCCCTTTCCGTTGTCAGCGCGCCGCTCTATCCAACCGTCATCGACGTCAGCGGGACACAGGCCAAGACTGATTGCGGTAGGGCATGGTGTCGAATTGTGAACGACGACCGGCGTGGCGCCAGCGAGTACATATAGTACGTGTGCTTGCCGGACGGGTGTCACCTGTAGTTTCGGCTGGTCAACGAATTCCTGCCGGTCCGTGGGTGTGCGTGGAATTATCGTGATGCGCACCCGTGTTGCCGCAGCGGCAGCGTTTCCATCAATCGACCCAGAAGGGTCTGCCGGAAGTATCTCCGGCAGACCCTCCGTCTTTCATCTTCTGTGATTACTAACCTCGTCGATGCGAGAATTGTCCCAACTCTGCACTCCTTGGTGGCCCCCAGGTCAGCGCGTCGGTACCGGTCGCACATACAAAGGCTCCGAAGGAAACGATGAGCCGTCCATGCACTGTGAGCGGATCCTCGTCACTCCCTACTGGTCAAGGTGGCTGACTAAGGAGCTCCTATCCGTAGGAATTCACCATAGATTCGATGCAGTAGAACTGCATATCGATAGTGGGCCTCGGCAGCTTCTCGCTGCTCCGGGGTTGCGCCTTGGCTGAATCGCGCCAGGCGAGAAATGAGCCCTTCAAGCAAACCTATGACGTCTCCCCGGGCCGGCCTGAATATCCCTTCGTCGACAAAAAGGATAGCCTGGGTCACATGTTCGTCGGCGAGGGCTAGGTCTCCATGAATGAGTGCCAGGTTCTCGCCTGCGTGCAACAGATTCTGGCCGCGGCGTAGGACGGGGAACGGCAAGCGCCGCCAGAGAGCGTAGTCCTCCATGAAATCCGACATCGACTCATCCTCTCATTAGCCGGCGCCATACCAGAAGGACACGGCTTTGCCGTCGGGGCCAATGATCCCGCCTCTACCCGTCTGGGGGTCCACGTATTTTATGCCACGCGACAGGTCCACCAGCTCCTCCAAGCTGGCGTTGAGCCCTCTCTTCCCTCCTGGCTGGGCAATGCCCGCCGCCCAGTCTTTCGCGTCCTGGAGGTACTGCTCACGTGTGATACTGCGCGCCTTTGCGTGCTTATCCCAGTGGTATTCGAACTGATCCTGAGAGGATCTGCCGCTGGGGTTATAGAAGACGTTGTCGATTTCCTCGGTGCACAATCCTGCATTGTGCACCAGCACGGGCACTGTACCGGCCAGCACATAGTACGTGTGCAGGTCGCTGATGCTGAGGTTGTAGGCGGACTGGAGGGTCTTCCGGTGACGGACTGCCGAGATCCTCGCGCCGTCGGCATCCGGTGTTCGGAGCGTGTCGCCGGGGGTGAGGTCAGCCGCGTCGGTCCAGGTCCTGGTCTCCTCGGACCAGAAGGGGTGGTGGTCCGTCGTGGTGATGGTCTCGTCACCGGCCAGGGTGATGTCGGTGAAGTCGCGGTCGTCGGGGGTGTAGATGGTGTCTTGGACTCGCCGCGGCCCCTGTGTCCCGGAGTCCGGATCCGCAGCTAGCACTAGGTCGCCGACCTTGATCTGCTCGATCGGAAGTGTCGAACCGTCTCCCATGAGCACTCGCGTACCGGCGGGGAAGCTGTTCTTTCCTACCTCGCACCGGCGGGCCTTTTTTCGCAATTCTGCAAGCTTTTCGAACAGTTCCCTAGCCTTGGGGCCGAGCTTGTCAGCATATCGAGCCCATTTCGCCGGGGTTGTGAACCAACCGACGAATGGGAGCATTGAGGCGCATGACAGTGCGGCATCTTCCCACATTCCCTTGCCGCCGGTGGGCCAGAACTGGTCTATCGTCCCTTCGGTGGCATACGTCACGCAATTGATGCCATCTGCAGGCTCTCCGAGGCCGGGTATCATTCCGAAAATGTCGACTTGGGCGTGCTTGAAGTCGATTTCGAATCTAAGATCGTCCGTGAATATTCCTCCTGCGGCTAGGGCGACCTTCAGGGGGGAGGGGAGCCAGGATGGCCAGAATTTGTTTCTTTGATATTCGCCCGCTTTGAAGTCGAGCTGTTCCTGGACTGTTGCGAGGAATTGGTCTACCTGGTGGCGGGCGATGGTAGCGCGGTATTTGTCTTGGGCTGCGCTGGCGCTCATGCCGGCGTCGAGGGCTGAGTTGCGGGCGGATTCGGCTGCCTTGTAGGCGCTCGCGGCGTATCCGGTGGAGGCGACGGCGCTTGCGTGGGCCGATGCAGCCGAGTCGTCAGCGCGGCGGGCGCTGCGGGCGGCCTGTGCTTCTGCCTTGTGCGCGTTGGCGGCTGAGAGGGTGGCATCGGCAGCGGACTTGTCTGCGCGGTCGGCTGAGTGCTTGGCCTGGGTTGCGTAGTCGTTGGCCTGACTGGCGTATGTGTTTGCCTTCTGGGCGTGGCCGGCAGCCTGGTCGGCGAAGCCCTGGGCTTCGGCTGCGGCCTTGGCGGCCTCGTAGGCGTTCTTGTAGGCGGTGGCCGCGATGCCGCTGGCCTGCGCGATGATTCCCTGGATCTGGGCTACGTGTGCTGCGGTCAGCTGGTCTTGGCGTTGGGCACGGTAGTGGCCGGATTCGATGAAGGTGATCAACTGGCTGTCGGGACTTGCCATCGCGGCTTGTACTGCGGCCTTGACCTCGGGGCCGCCGCCGTCGGCGAGGCGGACCGCCTGGACGCGGTAGTCCTCGATCCGTGCCTGGTGCTGATTGGTGGTCAGGAAGTCGGTGAGAGCCTTGGGGTTGTCGTCGATCTGGGCAGCCCTGGCGGCTCTCTTGACTCCGTCTCCGCCCGCATCGGCGATGCGGGTGACCTCGATGCGCTGGTCAGGGGCCGCGGCCTCGTACTGGCCGTTGGTGAGGAAGGCACGGATCTGGGTTGTGTCGCCCTTCAACGCGGTGGCTGCCGCAGGACGTACGCCTTTGTAGGGAGAGTCCTGCGAGAGGCGGTTGACCTGTTCGCGTTCGTCTTGTTCCTGTGCTGTCTTCCAGCCGGTGCGGGCGTATTCCACGACGATCGCGGTGTCACCGGTAAGGGCCGCCTCGGCTGCGGCAAGGCTCCATGAGCCGCGGGACTGCATGGCCGTGAGGGCCATTCTGCGTCCGGCGACGGCAATCTGCGTGGCGTCGGCACCGGGCTGGGCCGCTTGCTCGGCGAGTTTGGCGAAATCGGTATCGAGTTTGGCGGCTTCCTGCTGAAGGCGGGCCACTTCGGCCTTGACGAGGTTGGCTGCTTCGTCTGCGTCTCGGGCCTGGTTGACCATCGCTTTGGTGCGGGCCGCGACTTCCTCGGCTTCGGTCTTGCGTGCCGTCTCCTGGATGCTCTGAGCCCTCTTGACCGCTGCGGCGGCTTCGTCGGCCGAGCTGAGGGCCTGCGCGGCGTTGACTTTGGCCGCATCGGAGGCCGCTTGGGAATTGCCAGCGTGATCGGCTGCCCTGCGAGCGGCCTCGGCCGCGCTGCGGGCATGGCCGGCGGCGGAGCGGGCCGCGTCACGTGCCTGACGTGCGGCACGCGCGGTATCGGCGGCGTTGGCCTGGGCGGCGGCGGAGGCGCGCTTGGCCTCTGCGGCGTGGCGGCGGGCGGACGCTGCTGCCGCTCGTGCATCTTCGTCGCTGAGGCCTGCTCGTTTGGCCCAGTTGCCGGAGGACTCCGCCAGGTCGGCGGAGGCGGTCATGTCGTTGATCGCCTGGATCGAGGCCGCCAGAGCTGCGTCGGCCTGTTCGACCACTTTGGCCGTGGCCTCGGCCGAGTCGGCTATCTCCTCTGCCTGGCCGGCAGCGGCATCGGCGTCGGCCGCTGCCTTCGCGTCGACCTTGCCTTTGACGGCCGCGTTCCACGCCTGAGTGGCGGTCTGGGATGCGTGAAGTGCTGCGTTGGAGGCGTTGTGGGCTGCGATTGCTGCGGTCTGTGCGGCTGCGTTGGCTGCGCGTGCTGCGGCTATGGCGGACTTGGCGGCAGCAGCAGCGCGGCGGGCGGATTCGGCAGCCCGCCGGGATGCGTCCGCGGCCTTGGCGGCGTCGGTCTGGGCGGCCTCGGTCTCGGCTGCGGCCTTGGCGGTCTCCGCCTTGGCCAGGCGTGCTGAGTTCCTGGCTTTCTCCGCCTCATCGACGGCGTTTCCCTTGGCCTTCTCGGCTGCCGAGCCGGCATCTGCGGTCTGCTTGGCCAGGTCGGCGATAGAGGCGTGCTCCTGGTCTTGGGCCCGGGCGATGTGCTGGCCGAAGACGAGGAAGTCGCGGACATCCTCGATCCCCGTCTTGAGGGCCTGGGCAGCCGCGCGCTTGGTGGCGGGGCCACCCGCGTCCGCGATCTGGACGACGCGGACCCGGGCGTCGTCGTCGCGCTTCTTGTACTGGCCCTCGCGCAGAAAGTCCTCGACCTGCTCGAGGGTGCCGTGCATCGCGATGCTGCCGGCCTCCTTGACGCCTCGGCCTCCGGCGTCCATGGCCCGTGCCGTCTCGACCCGTTCGTCGTCGGCGAGTGGCTGCTTCCAGCCATCCTTCATGAACGCGGCCAGTTCCTGCGGCGTGCCTTCCAGGGCCTTCGCAGCGGCCTTCCTGAGGCCGGGGCCCGCGTCGGTGACGAGTCTGAGGGCAGCCTCGCGCAGGTCTAGTTCTTCTGCGGCCTTCTGGCCGCTGGCCAGGTACTGGCGGACCTGTTCGTCACTTCCGACCAGTGCGGCTCCAGCTGTGGACTTGACAGTGGGGCCGCCGGTCTTCCAGTTCTGGAGGACCTGTTCTCGTTCGCTCAGCGGCAGGGCGCCCTCTGCGGTGGCAGGTGCCGAGGACATCAGACTTGCGAGCAGGGCCAGGGGCAGCAGACCTCGCGCGGCGCTTTTGGCGCCCGCGATTCCTCTGCCGCTGGCTCGGGCCCACCAGTTGCGGTTGTGACGCACGAAAGGGTTCCCTTTGCTGGTTCGTGGGAGCCGTGGTGCGTGCGCGGAGAACCCTTCGACGGGCCTGGCTTCGTTGCCGCTCGGCGCACACCGAACGAGCCTGGCACCCTCTGCGATTCGGCATTCCCAGGCCGAAGACGGCAGGCCCGTTCCCGGGCTCGGCCCGGAACGACGCTACTTGATCACAGGTATGGATCGGCTGCGCCCAAGGATGGTTGTAGAGAAGCCTTTCGTCTTGACGACTTCTTTACTTTGAGTGGCTGGCCAGGGGAATGTTCCGCCCCCCTACGTAGCGGTTCCATCGTGCGTCTATTCTGCTCGGCGGCCCCAGGCGATCATGTCCGGCCGCAACCCGCAACCGCGCGGCATGGTTTCACCTCTCCTCACGCCCTCCCGCACCGGCGGTGAAGGGCCCCGTTTCGAAAGCGAACCAACATCAGTGCGCATACGCAGATGGCTGCCCGCAGCAGCCTTGAGTGCGGCCGTCACCATGGGGTGGACCCCGGTGCCCCTGGCTTCCGCCGCTGCAGATACCCCGGCCAATGTCGGCGCCCCCTTCGTAGTCGAAGACGGCACCTACCCGTATAGAGGCGACATCCTGGCCGCTACCGGTGTCAGCCTGGTCGCTGGTGACGGCAACATCACCTACACGAGCTGCTCCGGCCCTCACCAGATCACGGTCTGGGCACGGGACGTCAAGACCGACAAGTCTATGATCTGCTTCGGGGCCGCCGACACGGGCTACCTCGCCGTTGACATCCCGAAGGCCTACCAAATCGAGGCCCTCGGCCGGGATATCAGGGCCGAGATCTCAGTCAACGGGACCACCCAGAGCGTTGACATCCGCAGAGATGCCCTCCCCAAGGCAATCGGTGAGGGCACTTTTGTCGACCCCAAGACGTCCGTCCTGCTGGAGATGCGGGTCACCGGTTCCAGCGCGGTAGCCACTGCACCCGCCGGTGACAACCCGCTGGCGTTCACCGGCAAACTGCGGATCGGCGATACGCGATCCTGCACGGCGACGCTCATCGACCCGCGCTGGGTGGTCACGGCCAAGAGCTGCTTCGCCGACAAGCCCGCCGAGAGCATCAATATCCCGGCCGGCGCTCCCAAGAACAAGACCGTCCTGACCATAGGCCGCGCCGACCTGGCCACCACCGGCGGACACACCACTGACATCGTCGAACTCGTTCCGCGCGACGATCGGGACCTCGTCCTGGCGCGCCTGGCCACCCCCGTATGGAACATCGCCCCCGTCGTGCCCTCGGACACCGCCCCCGCGGCCGGGCAGGACTTCAGCGTCTCCGGCTACGGCCGGACCGAGAACGCCTGGACTCCCACCAGCCTGCATACGGCAACCTTCACCGCCGGCACCACCGACACCACCGGCTTCGACATCGCCGCCAAGACCCCCGCCAACGCCCTCCTGTGCAAGGGAGACGCCGGTTCCCCGGTCGTGCAAACGGTGAACGGCAAGCCCGCGCTGGCCGCCCTGGTCAGCCGATCCTGGCAGAACGACTGCCTCGACAGCACCGAAACGAAGACCGGCGGATACACCACCCGCCTCGACGACCTCGGCCAGTGGATCGATGACCTGCGCTCACGCCGCTCCGCAGCCTCCAACGAGGCCGGCGGGAGCGAGCGGGTGCGGTGGGCCGATTTCGATGGTGACCGCAAGCCCGACTACATCACCATCGCCGACAACGGCGAGGTCAAGGTCTATCTCAACCACGGCGGAGACCCCGCCGGAGCAGGCGGCTGGCAGCCCGTCGGGAAGGTGGCCGGCGGACTCACCACCGACCGCAGCCGCGTACGTCTCGCTGACTTCGACGGTGACGGGAAGGCCGACTACATCGTCATCGACCCGGACGGCTCCGTGTACGTCTACCTCAACCGCGGTGGCGACACCGGCGGAGGCTGGCAGGCCGTTGGCAAGGTCGCCGTCGGGCTGACCAACGACGCCAGCAAGGTCCGCTTCGCGGACTGGGACGGCGACGGCAAGACCGACTACATCGTCCTGAGCGACACCGGGGCCGTCGGCGTCTACCTCAATCGTGGCGGCGACACCGGCGGCGGCTGGCAGGGTGTCGGTACCGTCACCACCGGCGCCACCACCGACCGCACCCGCATCCGGTTCGCCGACAACGACGGCGACGGCAAGGCCGACTACTACATCGTCAAGCCCGGCGGTGGCATCGACCTCTTCAACAACCGCGGCGGCGACACCGGCGGCGGATGGAAGCCCATGGGGCAGATCGCCGTCGGTCTGACCAACGACCACCCCAAGGTCCAGTTCGTCGACTTCGACGCCGACACCCACGCCGACTACATCCTCGGGGACGCCAACAACGGCGCTACCGTCTACTCCTGGAACGGCGGAGACGGCGGCAATGGCTGGAACGGCCTCGGCAAGGTCGCCGGCGGCGCCTGACCGACCCGACACAGACACCTGGCCGGCCACCGCATCGCCGCAGTGGCCGGCCAGGCCGAGTCGGCGGGCCGGTGGCCTCTGGCGCAGGAGCCGAATCCGGCTGCCGAGCGGCGGCTCAGACCGCCCCGCAGGGGCATGGCGCCCGGTCCGGAGCCTCCGCGGCCCCGGACCGGGGCCGTCAGTGGGCGCCGGCCAGGTCCAGGGAGGACAGGGCGGCGGCGTGCGCGTCCATGCGCTCGGCGGCGAGGATCGCGACGGTGGTGTCGGCGCGGGACGCGGCGACGAGGAGGGCGCGGGCGGCGAGGTCGTGCGCACGCTGGTGCAGCGCGGCGGTGTCCCCGGCGGAATCGGAGGACCCGGCGGCGCCGTGGTCGGCGCGGGTCGGCTGGGCCCCGCGCAGGCGCGCGACCTGGTCGGCGATCCGGTCGGCGGCGTCCTGGAGCCCGAGCTCGTCGGTCAGCGCGAGCAGCGCGGCGAGGTGCCCGGCGAGCTGGATGTCCAGGGCCTCGCCGCGGCTGCTGCGCGGGTAGTCGCTGGGGTGGCCGCCCCCGTGGTGGACGACCGGCTTGGTGCGGATCGGCTCGTACATGAGGAGGCCTCCTGCGTGGTCAGGAGACCATCCTACATTGGATTGGTTCTAAGATTGAGTTGAATCCTGGTAGAGCCTCGCCGGAGCCTACGGCTGGCTGTAGCCGTCCAGGAAGTTCCCGATCCGCGTCACCGCGTCCGCCAGGTCCTTCGACGTGGGCAGCGTGACGATCCGGAAGTGGTCGGGCTCGGTCCAGTTGAAGCCCGTACCGTGCACGACCATGATCTTCTCGGCCCGCAACAGGTCGAGGACCATCTGGCGGTCGTCCTTGATCTTGTAGACCGAGGGGTCGAGCTTCGGGAAGAGGTACAGCGCGCCCTTGGGCTTGACGCAGGTGATGCCGGGGATCTGCGTGAGCAGGTCGTACGCCGTGTCGCGCTGCTCCACCAGGCGCCCGCCGGGGAGGACCAGGTCCACGATGGACTGCCGGCCGCCGAGGGCCGTGGCGATGGCGTGCTGGGAGGGCATGTTGGCGCAGAGCCGCATGTTCGCCAGGATCGTCAGGCCCTCGATGTACGACGCGGCGTTCTTCTTCGGGCCGCAGACGGCCATCCAGCCGGCCCGGTAGCCCGCGACGCGGTAGTTCTTGGACAGCCCGTTGAAGGTCAGGCAGAGCAGGTCCGGGGCGATGGCGGCGGTGTTGGTGTGCGTGGCGCCGTCGTAGAGGATCCGGTCGTAGATCTCGTCCGAACAGACCACCAGGTTGTGGCGGCGGGCGATGTCGGTGAGCCCGCGCAGCATCTCGTCGTCGTAGACGGCGCCGGTCGGGTTGTTCGGGTTGATGATCACGAGCGCCCGGGTGCGGTCGGTGATCTTGCGCTCGATGTCGGCGAGGTCCGGCATCCAGTCGGCCTGCTCGTCGCAGCGGTAGTGCACGGCCGTGCCGCCCGCGAGGCTCACGGAAGCCGTCCACAGCGGGTAGTCCGGCGCCGGGACGAGCACCTCGTCGCCGTCGTCGAGCAGCGCCTGCATCGACATCTGGATCAGCTCGGAGACGCCGTTGCCGAGGTAGATGTCCTCGACGTCCAGGTCGATGCCCTTGGTCTGGTAGTGCTGCATGACCGCGCGGCGCGCGGAGAGCAGCCCCTTCGCGTCCCCGTAGCCGTGGGCGTTGCCCAGGTTGCGGAGCATGTCCTCAAGGATCTCCGGCGGGCAGTCGAAGCCGAAGGCCGCGGGGTTGCCGGTGTTGAGCTTGAGGATGCGATGACCTGCTGCTTCGAGTCGCATGGCCTCTTCGAGCACGGGGCCGCGGATCTCGTAGCAGACATTGGCGAGTTTCGTTGACTGGATCACCTGCATGACGGGAGCTTACGGGGCCCCGTGCGGGCGTGCCGCGCTATTTCGGCCCTTGGTGTGGGGCGCGATATGTCCCGTTTCGCGCGAAGGGCGGGTGCGGGCGGCGCGCACCCTTGGAAACGGTGCCTCCGTGCCGCTGCGGCCTGCGGAATGAGTGCCACCCGCGGTCGGCCGTCGGCCCGGTGTTGCGCTCGTCACTGAACCGTCGGGCCCGGCGGCCAGGGCAGCGCGAAGATCTCAGATCCTCCGCCGTCTGCTGCCCTCCGTTGTCGAAGGCTGTGACAACCTGGCCGTCTGCGCGTCCCGGTCCCGGCCCTGGACTGCCCGAACCCCCGTGCCGTGTTCATGCCATCGCTGTCATAATCGGACGTTGTGTGGACAACGCTTGCGCCGCTCATCGGCGTCCTGCTCGGCGGGCTCATGTCGATGCTGGCCCAGCGCTCGGCAGGACGCGCCTTGGAACGAGGCGAGGCGCGCCGCAGTGTTCGTGAACTTGCCGAGGTGCGCCGCAGCGAGCGTCTCACTCACCTCATCGAATTTCTGTCTGCGGTGCAGGAAGCCGAACGAGTCGCGGTGGATCGGCATCACCACAACCTGGCTGACGAGCAGTGGCAGGCCCGGGCAGGACAGGTCCTTGACAGGGTGTGGGTGATGCAGAAGACGATCCACGTGCTGTGCACGTCCGAGGTCAGCGAAGCGGCACGTAGCCTCGCGTGGGCAGTGCAGGAAGTGATCAGGAAGGGCCCCGAAGACCCGGGAGAGCCACAGGATGAGAAGGTCTGGGCGCACATCCGTCCGAGCCGACAGGCATTCCTTGATCTCGTGCGCGACCAGCTGAGTTGAACCCCGGGGAGGGGTTCGGCAGCTGCCGTGAGCGGCCCGGGACAAGCAGCACCGGCAGCAGGCCGTCGAATGGCTCCTTGGCCCATCGACAAGCTGATCACGATCACTTCGGAATGACTCGTCTAGAAGTACGTCGTGGCACCGGAGACGAGCGTGCCGACGAGGAGGGCGAAGGCCGCGGCGGCCTTGCCGTCGACCCACGGGCGGAAGGTCTTGCGGGGTGCGCGCGTGCGCGTGCGCAGCAGGGCGTCCGTCGCGTGGCCGGTGGTCAGGGGGACCATCAGCGTCTTCAGCTCGTCCAGGCCGAGGTGGAGCGTGCGGTCGGTGGCCAGCGCGCCGAGGGTCACGCCGAGGACGGCCGCCACGGCGACCGGCGCCGACGGGGCCGGCTGGGGGCCGCGGCCCCGGGGGGCACTCTTGCGCTCCGCCAGGGCGGACGCCACCACGAAGGCGGCGGTCACGAGGACGGCCGCGATGAGCGCGAAGAGTCCGGCGGTCTTCCGGGTGTCGGGGGATACGGGTACATCCGATCTGGGGGGAGGGGGCCCGGTCCGGTGGAACCTAGTCGAAGGAAGACGCAGGTGAACTGGCCGATATCGCCCGCTGAATGACCGGAATAGGACATTCCGAATCTTTCGTCGAAGTGATCCGTGTCATACCGAAAGGGGTGCCGGACATGCGGAAACCCGCGGCGGGCGGGCCCGGTGAGGGGCCGCCCGCCGCGGGCGGGTGGTGGTGGGGGCGGTTGTCAGGCCGCCGGGGCCGACCGGGAGGTCGCGCCGCAGCGCACCCGGGTCACACGGCCCTCGGCGGCCAGTTGCCGAAGGTCCCGGTGGATGGTCATCCGGCTCACGCCCAGGTCGCGCACGAGGTCCGCGACCAGTACGAAGCCCCGGGCCTCGGCCGCGGCGGCGATGAGCTCCCGCCGCGCCCCGCAGGGCATGCCCAGGCCGGGGGTCCGCTGACCCGGCACGGCTACTTCGCCTCGGCCTTGAGCAGCTCGGCGAGCTCCTCGTCGGACTCGCGGCCCGGGGTGGGGAGGTTCCACTTGGTGATCGCGAAGCGGAAGACGAAGTAGTAGACGACCGCGAAGCAGAGCCCGATGCCCGCCAGGCCCCACGGGTTGGAGGCGATGCCGAGGTTGAGGAAGAAGTCGATGGCGCCGGCCGAGAAGCCGAACCCGTCCTTCATGCCGAGCGCCCAGGTCAGCGCCATGGACACACCGGTCAGGACCGCGTGGATCGCGTACAGCACCGGGGCGATGAACATGAAGGTGAACTCGATCGGCTCCGTGATGCCCGTGACGAAGGCGGTGAGCGCGAGGGAGAACATCATGCCGCCGACGACCTTGCGGCGCTCGGGGCGGGCGCAGTGGACGATCGCGAGGCAGGCGGCCGGGAGGGCGAACATCATGATCGGGAAGAAGCCGGTCATGAACTGTCCGGCGCTCGGGTCACCGGCGAGGAAGCGGGCGATGTCGCCGTGCTTGCCGTCGAACTCGCCCGCCTGGAACCACGGGAAGGAGTTCAGCAGGTGGTGCATGCCGACGGGGATCAGCGCGCGGTTGGCGACGCCGAAGATGCCCGCACCGACGGCGCCGGAGTTGACCAGCCACTCGCCGAAGCCGTGGATGCCCTTGCCGAGCACCGGCCAGATCAGGCCGAAGACGATGCCGGTGACCAGGCCCGCCAGGGAGGACAGGATCGGGACGAGGCGGCGGCCGCCGAAGAAGCCCGCCCAGTCCGGCAGCTTGGTCCGGTAGAACCGCTGGTACAGCAGCGCGACGATGATGCCCATCACCACACCGCCGAGGACACCGGCGTTGACGGGCGCCTCGACCAGGGCGACCTTGTGGTCGACGACCGCCTCGATCTTCGGGACGTTGCCGTCGGTGAAGGTGCCCAGCACCTTGGCGAAGACCAGGTAGCCCGCGACGGCCGCGAGGCCGGTGGAGCCGTCGGCCTTCTTCGCGTAGCCGACCGCGATGCCCACGGCGAAGAGCAGCGCCAGGTTGTCGAAGATGGCGCCGCCGCCGGCGGCCATGTACCGGGCTATCTCGTTGCACCAGCCCGGCAGCGACTTGCTGCCCAGCATGTCGCCCTGGCCGAAGCGCATCAGCAGCGCGGCGGCGGGCAGCACGGCGATCGGCAGCATGAGGCTGCGGCCGAGGCGCTGCATGACCGCCATGGCGGCGGAATTCTTCTTGGCGGTCGGCGCGGTCTGCGCGGCCGTACTCACGTGGCTTCCTCCGTGGGAACCGGCGCGTTGCCAGGGCAGGTAGCACTTGTGTGGGCTGGGCAACAGCGATGTGGAACACGCCATTTGGACGTGGTGTAGTCCAGTTGTAACACGGTTAAAACGGCATAAATGAGGTGAGCAGAATAATGCGGACCTAAGGCCCGGGAAGAGGGGTCGCAGGCCCCGTGGGCCGGTGCCTTCCGGCGTGCCCCCGGGTGCCGGGCGGGCCGGCTGGCAGCATCGAAGGCATGGACTACCGGTACGCGACCGAGGCCGACGCGCCCGCCATGGCGGCGCTCTTCGCCGCCAACCACCACGACGCGCTCACGGAGGAGCAGCGGGCCGCCCAGGGCTTCGTGCAGGGTGCGTTCGACGAGGCCGCGCTGAGCCGGATGGCCCGGGGCGGGGAACTGCTCGTCGCGGACGACGCGGGCCGGGTCGCCGGCCTGCTCGCGGTGTCGGTGGCGCAGGACATGCCCGCCCCGCCGCCGCCGGTCCTGGGCCTGCTCCGGGCCCAGGACACGCTGCACTGGCGGGGCCGCCCGCTGGGCGAGACCCGCTGGCTGCTCTACGGCCCGGTGGTGGTCGACGCCGCCCACCGCGGCCACGGCGTGGCCCGCGGCCTGTTCACCATGGCCGTCGCGGAGGCGTCCGGCCGCGCGGAGGCGCTCGTCGCCTTCATCGAGGTGGGGAACCTGCCGTCCTGGCGCGTGCACGTGGACGGCTTCGGCATGACCCCGCTGGGCGACTACGTGGCCGCCGACCGCACCTACACCGCGGTGGCGGCTCCCGCCGACGCCTGACCGGCGAGGAACGCCGCCCATGCCGTGGCCGCCACCGCGAACCGCGGACTCGTCTCGCCGAGCTTGGAGTCCCGGACGTGCACAGTGTGCGGGCAGGTGGCGACCTCGACGCAGTTGCTGCCCTGGGCGTCGCTGTACGTCGACTTCCGCCAGTCCAGGGCGACTTCGACGCAGTTGCCGCCCTGGCCGTCGCTGTAGCTGGACTTGAACCACGTCATGTCGCTGCTCATAGTTCCTCCGCGAGCTTCTTGATGTACTCCGCCGAATCCGCCGCGCTGAGGGCGTTTGTGCGGATCATGCCATGGGCCTGAGTGAGCGCGCTGACCTTGTCGGGGTGGGAGTACATCGCACTCGTTTCCTGCCCATCGGCCCATGTCCATACCTGATGCTCGGGGGTCTCCAGGAGGATGATCGGCCCGACGAGGGCGACACCTGGACACTTGCCCCGGGGCAGTACCTGCACGGAGACGTTGCGCAAGTCGGAGAGCTGCAGGCCGTGCAGCAACTGGCGTCGCATTACGTCCGATCCGCCAACGTCGGTGTTCAGCGCGGCCTCATTGACGATGAAGCTGTACATCGTCCTGATCCGGCGCCTCATCACTTGCTGGCGTTCGAGGCGTGCCCGGACGCGTTCCTCGACAGTCTCGTCATCCAGGAGGGGGCTGCTGGAGCTGATCAGGGCCCGCGCGTACTCCTCGGTCTGCAACAACCCCGGGATCAGCAGCGGCTCATAGTTGTTGAAGGCGAAGCACTCGGCCTCCGCCGCCATGAACTCCTCGGACCGTTTCGGGAACGGATCCGGCTTCATGAACTCCGAGATAGCCGCCAGTTTTCCGGCGGCTCCGAACATCTGGTCCGCGACCTGGAGCAGCCGCAACGTCGGCCTCCGGCGGCCCAGTTCCATCGACTTCACCGTCTCCGGGTCGTAATTGGCCTCCGCCGCCAGTTCCTCCCGGGTCTTGCCCGCCTCCGTGCGCCACAGCTTGATCTGGTTGCCGCCGTACCGCCACGCCTCGGTCATCGGTCGTCTCTCCCCTCGCACCGGTACCGCGCGTGTACAACCGGCCCCCGTCTACGCGCGGTTACTCGCCCGGCCCATACCCCCGACACCACTGTATGGACCATGGATCACCCCATCGAGTGGCGCTACCCCCGCGCCCTCCGCAGCGTCCCCCGCGCCCGCGCCCGTCTCGCCGCCCAGGTCCGGGAGTGGAAGCTGTCCGACGACACCGCCGAGACGGCCGGGCTCCTGCTCGGCGAGCTGATGGCCAACGCCTGCCGCCACGCCCGCGTGCCCCCCGGGCGGGAGGTGTGGGTGCGGTGCCTGCTCGCGGGGGAGCGGCTGCGGGTGGAGGTGCTCGATGCCGGGCGGGAGCTGCCCGTACTGCGCGATGCCCGGCCCCTGGCGGAGTCGGGCCGGGGGCTGGCCATCGTGGCGGCGCTGGCCGGGGCCTGGGGGGCGTACCCGAGGGAGTGCGGGATCGGGAAGACGGTGTGGTTCGAGCTCGCCACGCCGAATGATCACGAATGAACGGTTCGTCCTGCGGGGCCTTCCTAGGGTCTGTGTCGCACACCCCCTACCGAAGGGCTCCACCCCCATGAAGCTCCGCAACACCGCAGCCGCGGCGGTCGCCGCCCTCGCCCTGGTCCTGTCGCTGCCCGGCTCGGCCCTGGCCGCCCAGGGCAACTTCTCGTACAAGTACGTCGACGGCTTCGGCCAGCAGCAGAAGGTCGCCCTGCACGACCCCCACAGCGGCCAGTGCATCAACCTGTACGTCGTCGGCGACGAGAGGAACACGCCCGGCTACGGCCCGCACAACGAGACCGACCGGGCGGTGACCGTCTACGCCGGCGCCGGCTGCACGGGCGCCGAGTGGCGGCTGAAGGCGCACGGCAAGCCCGCGCGGGACGACCTGTACGTGCGCTCCGTGCGGTTCGACGTCAGGGCGGACTCGTGATCAGCACTCGATGATCACCAGCGGGATCTCCCGCGGCCGGGCCGCCGCCTGGTAGTCGTCGTAGGCCGGCCACAGGGCCGTCATGGCCGCCCAGTACGTCTCGCGCTCCGCCGGGTCCGCCGTGCGGGCGCGGGCCCGGGCGGTCAGGGCGCCGACCTGGAGGCGCACCTCGGGGTGGGCGGACAGGTTCCGGTACCAGGCGGGGTGGTGCGCCGCGCCGTCGGCGGCCGCCAGGACGATGTACCGGTCCTCGTCCCGCACGTAGATCAGCGGGCTGCGCACCGTACGGCCCGAGACGCGGTCGAAGGTGGTGAGCAGCAGGGTCGGGACCCCGTGCCAGAGGTGTCCGTCGGCACCCGCGGAGTCGACGTACGCGCGCACGTGGTCGAGACGGCGGCCGGGCGGGGGGTCGGCCGGGTGGTCCCAGTCGATGGTGGCGGTCTGCATCCTGCTGTCCTCCGGATCGGGCCCCCGGGCGGCTAACGAGCGGCCACCGATTCTGGATGCGGCCCGGCCCCGCACGGCGAGGAGCCCCCGGGGCCGGGCACCGGGGGCGGGGTCGCCGCTACGGGAGGTAGCGCTCGATGACCTGCGGGCCCTTCTCCTCGATCAGCTTGCGTGCCGCCTCGACGCGCTCCGGAGTCACGTCGCGGCCGGTGGCCATCACCAGGTCTTCGGGGTCGTACGGCCGTTCCCCGCCGGTGTGGAGCCGGTCCGACCGCGTGGGCTGCTGGTCCGATTCACTGTCCATCGGATACCTCCTCCTGTGGTTCCTGGCCCCATCCTCCGACCGTGGCCCCATGAACGCACTTCGGGCGCGCCGGGCATTTCAGGCGGCGAGGACGGTGATCAGCACCCCGAGGGCGAACAGTGATCCGCAGATCGCGAAATTGACCGCCTTGTGCTCCACGAAGACGGCGACGAACTCGCGGATCGTGGCGCTCGGCCAGAAGTACGCCGCGGTCGGCGAGCCCAGCACCTGGCCGTTCACGCCCGCCTTGCGGGCCATCATCGCCGCGCGGAAGGCGTGGAAGTTGTTGGTGACGACCACGCACCGGTAGTCCGGGTCGTCCCCGGCCATGATCTTCCGGCTGAGGACCAGGTTCTCCGCCGTCGTGCGCGACCGGTCCTCCAGCCGGACGTGCTCCGCGGGGACGCCCTCGGCGATCAGCCAGTCGGCCATCGCCCGGGCCTCGGCGACCTTCTCGTCCGAGCCCTTGCCGCCCGAGGTCAGCAGCAGCGGAACCTTGCGGCCGCGGGCGACCTGGGCCTCGTAGATCTCCATGCCCTTGCGCAGCCGGGAGGCCAGCAGGGGTGGCACCCGGTCCCCGCCGATCAGGCCGGAGCCGAGCATCACCACGTAGTCGACGTCGCCGCGCACCTTGATCCGGCCGTAGAGGAAGGCGTACGCGAGGAAGCAGAGGAAGAGGAAGGAGACGTAGACTGCGATCATGATCAGCATGAAGGTCAGCCCGGCGATCTCGGTCGAGCCGGTGCCCATCGCGGTGATCGTCAGGGCGAGCAGTGCGAAGATCGCCAGCCCGGCCAGCAGGGACAGCAGGTTTCCGAGGCTGCGGCCCTCCTTGCGGGCCATCGTCACGCCGTTGGCGACGAGGAAGCAGGCCAGGGCGACGACGCCGACGGACGGGACCAGGAACACGGCGAGGGCGATGAGCCCGCCCAGGGCGCCCGGCAGGTGCCTGACCTGGTAGAGCAGGGCGATCGACAGGGTGACGAAGGTGAGGCCGAGGAGGACCGCGTTGCGGAAGCGGCGGCGGTCCTCCCGCACGCTCACGCAGAAGAGGGCGAAGAGGAGGGCGGCAGGGACAAAGGCGACCATGTCGGCCATCGTAGGCGGGCCGGGTGAACGTCCGTGCGACTTCTAAGCGGCCTCGGGGTGGGGCGTGCGGCGGACCGTGCGGCCGGCGAGGACGTCCGTCCGGCGCCCGTCGCGCATCACGAAGCGGCCGTCGATCAGCACGTACGGGATGCCGGTGGGCAGCGCGCGCGGCCGCTCGTACGTCGACCCGGCCGCGACCGTATCGGGGTCGAAGAGCACCAGGTCGGCGCGGTACCCCTCGCGGAGCAGACCCCGGTCGGGCAGCCGCAGGCGGGCCGCCGGGCGGCCCGCCAGGTGGGCCACGCACTCCTCCAGGGTCAGCACGCCGAGCTCGCGGACGTAGTGGCCGAGGTAGTGCGGGAAGGTGCCGTACGCCCTCGGGTGCGGCTTCGCGCCCTGGAGGATGCCGTCGGAGCCGCCCGTGTGCACGGGGTGGCGCATGATCGCCCGGACGTTCTCCTCGTGCCCGACGTGCTGGAGGATGCCCGTGCGCAGCCGGTCCTCCAGCAGGAGCCGCCGGGCGGCCTCCCAGCCGGGCAGGCGGGTGCCGACGTACGCCGAGAGGGCGGGATCGCCTACGCCCGAGATCTCGATCGTGGACCAGTCGACCGGGACCCCGTGGCAGCCGTCGGCGCCCTCCACCTCCAGCGCGTGCCGGATCCGCCCGGCCTCGGCGTCGTCGCGCAGCCGGGCCAGGACCGCCTCCGGGCCGCCCTCGCCCGCCCAGCTCGGCAGGAGGGCGACGAGGGTCGTGGAGCCGGGGGTGTACGGGTAGCTGTCGAGGGTGATGTCGCAGCCGTCGGCCAGCGCCGCGTCGAGCAGGGCCAGCAGTTCGGGGGCGCGGCCGGCGTTCTCGCCGAAGTTCATGGTGGCGTGCGCGAGGTGCAGGGCGCAGCCGGCCCCGCGGGTCAGCTCGACCATCTCGGCGTAGGCGGCGAGCGCGCCGCGGCCGTAGGAGCGGTGGTGCGGGCAGTAGTAGCCGCCGTAGCGGGCGACGACCCGGCACAGCTCGGTCAGCTCGGCGCCGGACGCGTACATGCCGGGGGTGTAGGTCAGCCCGGAGGACATCCCGACGGCGCCCTCGGCGAGTCCGTCGGCGACGAGCGTGCGCATCCGGTCCAGCTCGGCGGGGGTGGCCGGGCGGTCCTCCCAGCCGAGGGCGTACGCGCGGACCGTGCCCTGCGGGACGAGGTAGGCGGCGTTGACGGCGGTGCCCCGGCCGCCGTGGGCGCGGTCCAGGGCGTCGAGGTAGCCGCCGACGGTGCGCCAGGTGAAGTCGACGTCTTCGCCCGGGCCGTTCCAGCCCGCGATGGCGGCCCGCACCTCGCCGAGGGTGCGGTCGTCGACGGGGGCGTAGGAGATGCCGTCCTGGCCGAGGACCTCCAGGGTCACGCCCTGGGCCGCCTTGGCGGCGTGGTCCGGGTCGCGGAGCAGGGCGAGGTCGCTGTGGGCGTGCATGTCGACGAAGCCCGGGGCGAGGGCGAGCCCGTGGGCGTCGAGGGTCCGCCGCCCTCCGGCCGGGATCCGGCCGATGGCGGCGATGCGGCCCTCGTGGACGCCGACGTCGGCCGTGTACGGGGGCCCGCCCGTGCCGTCGACGACGCGGGCCCCGCGGATGACCAGGTCCACCGTCAGAAGAACGTGCGGATGTAGTCGGTGACCGTGCCGTCGGCCGCCACGACCGGGATCAGCGGCCACTTCTCGAAGATCGTGCAGGGGTGCGACATGCCGAGGGCGACCCAGTCGCCGACGTCCAGGTCCTCGGCCGAGTCGGTCTCCAGCCAGGCGTGCTGGTCGGAGAGCTTGGTGACGCGGATCCCGGTGGCGGGGCGCTCGGTCCCGCCGAGGGCGTCGCGCACCAGCTCGGCCTCGGGCAGGCCGAGGTCGTAGGCGATGTCGCGCTTGCCGGCGTTGACGAAGGCCTGGGTGGGGGAGGGGCGGGAGACGACCTGGGTCCAGAGGCGGAAGGCGGGGCGCAGGCCGCCCTCCGCGGGGACGCGGTTGAAGGGGGTCAGGCGGGTGTACCAGCCGTGGTCGTGCGAGACGTACGCGCCGGAGCGCAGCAGGCGCAGGGCGGGCCGGGTCAGTTCCGGGAGCTCGGCGAAGACGTCGGCGACGGCGTCGAACCAGGCCGAGCCGCCGGCGCTGACGACGATCTCCTCCAGGGCGGGGGAGAAGCGGCCGGCCTTGTCGAACTCGACCACGAGGCCGGTGAGGCGGCGCAGGTACGCGTGCACGCTGTCCGGGTCGGCGCCGGGCACCTCGGCCTCGTAGCCCGCGATGCCGACGAGGCGCAGGGTGGTTGCGGCCAGGGCGACGGCGTCGGCCACGGCGCGGCAGTCGTCGTCGGTGCGGGCGCCGGTGCGGGCGCCCTCGCCGGCGCCGAGCTCGATGACGACGTCGACGCGGACGCCGAGGCCCTCCAGGGCGCGGTCCATGAGCTGTACGCCGCGCACGGAGTCGACGTAGCAGACGAAGCGGAAGTCGGGATCGGCGACGAGCTCGGCGGCGACCCAGCGCAGGGCGGCGGGATCGACGAGCTCGTTGGCGAGGAAGATGCGCCGGATGCCGAAGGCGCGGTAGACGCGGGCCTGGTGGGGGACGGCGGCCGTGATGCCCCAGGCGCCGTGGTCGAGTTGGCGGTGGAAGAGCTGCGGGGCCATGCAGGTCTTGCCGTGCGGGGCGAAGGCGAGGCCGTGGCGGGCCGCGTACTCGCCGAGGGCGGCGAGGTTGTGCTCCAGCGCGTCCGCGTCGAGCGTCAGGACCGGGGTGGTGAACCCGCCGGTGTAGAGGTCCCGCCGCTCGGCGGCGAGCTGCCCGACGGTGAGGCCGGCGGCCTGCGCGTCCGGGGGCAGGCCCTTGAACCGGTGGTCCACCGGCTCGTCGGCGAGTTCCTTGACGGGGTCGCTGGCCATGCGGGTGCCTCCCGGGGTACGCGGTTGCGCTGTCTGCAACGGTCGTTGCGTATGCCGCTGCATGCTGTCTAACATCCCGGGTGACGACGGGTCAACGCCGGCGGCCCGGCGCGGCCGGGCTGGATTCGGGCTGATGCCGCCTTTTGGCGGGCTGGTTGCCGCGCAGCGGCAAAATCCGGCCCCGCCGGCGATTGAGGCGCGGGTCCGGGCGGAGCCCGGTGCTCCGCGGAGCGGAGTTGCTGTGACGACAGAGGAGGCGGCGGCGTGAGCCAGTCCGTGGAGCGGGCGTTGCGGATCCTGCCGGTCCTGGCCAAGGGCCCGGCCGGGCTGGGGGACGTGGCCGAGGCGCTCGGCGTGCACAAGAGCACCGCCCTGCGGCTGCTCCGCACGCTGCACGAGCACGGTTACGCGTACCGCCAGGCCGACGGCCGCTACCGCCTCGGCGCGCAGCTCTTCGCGCTCGCCGCCGAGGCCGTCGAGAACCTCGACGTCCGCGACATCGCGCATCCGCACCTCGTCGAGCTGAACCGGACCACCGGCCACACCGTCCACCTCGCCCTGCACCAGGACGACGAAGTCGTCTACGTGGACAAGGTCGACAGCCGCTACCCCGTGCGGATGTACTCCCGCATCGGAAAGCCCGTACCCCTGACCGTCGCCGCCGTCGCGAAGGTGCTCCTCGCCGACCTCCCGCCCGCCGAGCGCGCGGCCCTGGCCGGCCGGGTCGAGTACCCCCGGTACACGGCCGTCTCGACCCCCGACGCCGCCGCCTTCCTGCGCGAGCTGGAACTCGTACGCGAACAGGGCTGGGCCGCCGACCTCGGCGGTCACGAGGAGGCCATCAACTGCGTCGGCGCACCCGTCCGCGGCCCCGGCGGACGGGTCGTCGCGGCGCTGTCGCTCTCCGCGCCGACCGCCGCGGCCACCGCCGAAGCGCTGCTCGAACTCCTGCCGCTCGTCCTGCACACCGCCGACACCATCAGCCGGGAGTACTCCGGCTCCGCACAGGAAGACGACCACCCCTCATGACCGAGAAGACCGCGATCACCCCCGACACCCACACCGCGCCGCCCGCGAAGTTCTCGCACGGCGTGCGCAAGGGGAACATCCTCCAGGTGGCCGGCCAGGTCGGCTTCCTGCCGCACGTGGACGGACAGCCGCCCACCCCGGCGGGTCCGGGCCTGCGCGAGCAGACCCTGCAGACGCTGGAGAACGTCCGCTCCGTCCTGGAGGCCGGGGGCGCGGGCTGGGACGACGTGATGATGATCCGCGTCTACCTCACGGACACCGGCCACTTCGCCGAGATGAACGAGATCTACAACGCGTACTTCGAGGAGCAGGGCCTGGGGCAGGCCCCGGCCGCCCGGACGACCGTCTACGTCGGCCTGCCCGGCGGGCTGCTCATCGAGATCGACGCCCTCGCCGTCCTCGGCTAGGCACGACGGAGGGGCGCCCCCCTGGCGGTGGGGCGCCCCCGTTCAAACGGCCTCGGCGGCTACGAGCAGTACTGCGACTGCTTGCCGATCGAGCGGTACATGCAGTCCGCGTTCTCCAGGAGCTGGAGCACCGCGTCCTTGTTGCGCGCGGTCTCGCGGTCGATGACCTCGTCCGGCGGGTAGAAGCCGCCGCCACCGCTCTCCGGGTACATCTCGAAGGTGTAGGAGAAGATCTTCTGGTTGCCCCACAGCCAGTCGTCGATCGTCCCGTCGGTGATGTACAGGTCGCTCGACTGCTCCGGCGTGTAGCCGTTGCTGTTGGCCATGTTCGTGCCGATGGTCTTGTACACCGCCAGGTCGTCGGCGGTCAGGCCCGGCGCGGTGTCGTTGTACGTCCACCCGTACGGCCACAGCACCAGCTCGCTGTAGGTGTGGAAGTCGATGGCGGCCTTGATCTGCTGCTTGCCGCCGATCACGCGGCTGCGCACGAAGTCGGAGACCGCCTTCACCTCGGGCGTCGACTCGGCGGCGGGGCCCCGGTAGGTCTCGGAGCTCTTGCTGCCGCTGGAGCCGCCGCAGCAGCCCCACTTGTAGTTCCAGTTGCGGTTCTCGTCGGTGCCCACGTACGAGGAGCCCGAGTTCGGCTGGCGGTTCTTGCGCCACGAGCGGTAGGAGCCCGTCGCGATGTCGTACTCGCCGCCGTCCGGGTTGAGGTCGGGCACGATCCAGATCTCGCGGCCGTTGACCGCGTTGGTGACGCGGGAGTCGGTGCCGTACTTCGAGCCGAACTCCTTGAGCAGGTAGAGCGCCATCTCGACGGTCAGGTGCTCGCGGGCGTGCTGGTGGGCGGTGAAGAGGACCTCGGGCTCGTTCTCGTCGGTCGCGACGTTGTCGCTGATCTTGATCGCGAAGAGATCCCGGCCCTGGTACGACTTTCCGATCACCTTCTTGCTCATGATCGAGGGGTACTGCGCGATGCGCTGGTCGATCTCGGCGCTGGCCTCGGCGTAGTTGTGGTACTTGGCGTCCGCCGACGGGAAGTCCATCGTGCCGACCGCGATCCCGGGCTCGGTGCGGACCGGCGGGCCGGGCAGGGCCGTCAGGCGGTAGCCGAGCTTGCGCAGGGCCTTGGCCTGCATGGTGTCGGCGCTGACGACGACCGAGCGGGAGTCGACCTCGTCGATGGAGATGCCGGTGCGCAGCAGGTCGGTGCGCTCCGCGGCGGTGGACGGGCCCTGGATCTCGTACTGGACGATCGCCTCGTCCTGGGTGGCCGTGGACGGTGTCGGTGGCGGTGCCGCTGTCGCGCTCAGGCCGTAGGCGGGTGCGCCGAGCGCGAGCGCCAGCAGGGCCGCCGTGACGGCGGCCCTCCGGCGGTTGTGGAGCCGCATGCGTTCTCCTGGGTGGGGAGTGTGGGGGTAGCCGTGCGGACGCGCACAGCGTGCTCTTGTGGCATGTCCCGGTCAAGACCTCGAATCAGCCACCCCTACACGTACCGCCTAGGGCAGGCCGTGGACCTTGGGACCCACCGCGTTGGACCAAGCGCTACCCGCCTTGGCGTCCCAGTTGGTCGACCAGGTCATCGCGCCGCGCAGCCCGGGGTAGGTCTTCGACGGCTTGAAGGATCCGCAGTTCGTGCCGCGCGCCAGGCAGTCCAGCGCGTTGTTCACGATGGTCGGGGAGACGTAGCCGCTGCCCGCGCCGCTCGGTGAGGCCGGCACGCCGATGCCCACCTGCGAGGGGTCGAGGCCGCCCTCCAGCTGGATGCAGGCGAGCGCGGTGAGGAAGTCCACCGAGCCCTGGGAATAGACCTTGCCGTCGCAGCCGTTCATGGAGCCGCTGTTGTAGTACTGCATGTTGACGACGGTCAGGATGTCCTTGATGTTCAGCGCGGTCTTGAAGTAGCCGCCCTGCGTGGACTGCATGTCGATGGTCTGCGGGGCCATCGTGATGACGAGCGAGGGGCCCGCCTTCGAGGACAGCGAGCGCAGGGCCTGCGTCATGTAGGTCGGGTTGAGGCCGTTCTCCAGGTCGATGTCGATGCCGTTGAAGCCGTACTCCTGCATCAGTGCGTGGGCGGAGTTGGCGAGGTTGGTCGCCGAGGCCGAATCATTGACCGAGATCGTGCCCTTCTCGCCGCCGATCGACAGGATGACGGACTTGCCGGCCGCCTTCTTGGCGGCGATGTCCGCCTTGAACTGCGCGACCGTGTAGCCGCCGAGTCCCGCCGAGTCGAGGTTGAAGGCGATGGCGCCGGGCGTGGTCGTGGCGTCGGCGAAGGAGACGGCGATGATGTCGTACTGCGCGGAGACGTCGGAGATCTTCTGGACGGTCGCGCCGTTGTTGAAGTTCTGCCAGTAGCCCGTCAGGGCGTGCTTGGGGACGGACGGGTTGGGGTTGCCGCCACCGCCCGTGGTGGTGCCGGTCACCGCCGCGGACTTCGGGCCCTCGCCCGCCGCGTTGTACGCGCTCACCTGGAAGGAGTACGAGGTCGAGGCGGCGAGTCCGGTGACCTGTGCGGAGGCGGCGGACACGGTCTGGACGCGGACGCCGTCCTGATACACGTAATAGCCGGTGGCCCCGCTGACGGCGTTCCACGAAAGGGTGAGCGCGCTTGCGCTCTGGCCGGAAACGGTGGTCCCGGACGGGGCGCCGGGGATGGACGGGCCGGGGTCGGTGCCGCCGCCCCCGTCGGGGCCGAAAACGCTGAACTCATCGACTGTGTAAGCGGGTTGGCCGTACCAGCCGTGCGTCCAGACCGTCACCTGGGTGGTGTTCGGGCCGGTGGTGAAGGTGGTGGACAGTTTCTGCCAGCCGCCGCCCGAGCCCGGGGTCCAGGTGGAGACGTCCTGGGTGCCGGTGCCGGTCGCGCCGAGGTAGACGTAGCTGCCCTGGACCTGCGTGCTCAGGGTGTAGGTCGAGTTCGGCTTGACCGTGACGGTCTGACTGCACTTCGCGTTGTCCTGGCCCGCCGGGGTCCCCCGGAGGGCGCCGGCTCCGGCGTACACGGGCGAGGGGACGACGGCTCCGCTGCCGCCGGTGCAGGACCAGTTGGCGAGACCGGACTCGAAGCCTCCGTTGCGGGCGACGTTGATGTCCGCGGCCTGCGCGGTTCCGGTGGCGAGGGCGGTCAGGCCGCCGGCGGTGAGTGTGGCGGCGCCCAGCAGGGCGAGGGAGCGTATGCGGTTCACGAGGGCTCCGGTGGGGGGAGGAATGGGGGTGAGGGGGAGCTGGGGCGGACGGGGAGCGAGTGGGGTCGCCCCGAAAACGTTTCAGCGCAGCCAAGTTGGTCCAGACCAATCTCCGTGTCAAGAGTGTTTGCAATGTGGCTTGAAATGTTCGGACCGCCAATCCTGGTTGTCCGGGTTTCCCCCACCTGTGACATGTGCTCGGGGCGCGGGAATCACCAAGCCCCTGCCCTGCCAGGGACGACGCGGATATGGTGCTGGAGCAAGGGGGAAGAGCGTTGATCGTTTGCGGTCGCGCAGCGTGTGTGCGGGCGTGGGATCAGGGGAAACCCGGTGGAAGCCGGGGGAGAACGCCCGCGGTGTACGGGGTGAACAGGGGGGATTCGCGTGCCGACCGCCATCGCTGTCACCAGTGCCGATCTGGTGCTGCCGGCCCCGGACCGGCACACGCCGGCGGCCGCGGTGCTGCCGCCGCCCGAGCAGGTCGACCTGGAGTGCTCGCTCGCCCACACGGCCGGCCTCCTGGAACGCCACGGGCACCTCGTGGTCGTCGTACCGCCCTGGCTGGCGCCCGCCGCCGCCCGCCGGCTGCGCACCGTACGGGCCATCCTGGAGAGCGACCGGATCGCGCTCCTCGACATCGATCTGCCCCCGCTGGGCACCGCCCTGCTGGTGCGTCAGCTGCGCCAGCTCAGCGTCTTCGACTTCAGCCCCGGCGTGCTCGCCTCCGCGGCCCGGCTGCTCTCCCACTACATCTACGCGGGCGCCCTGCTCGGCTCCGTGGCCAAGCTCGACCGGGTCCCCGTCGGGCTGAAGGCGCACGCCAAGTCCTGGTCCCCGAGCGCGCAGTTCGCCGTACTGGCCAACCCGGCGCCGCACCTGGTCAAGCTCGGCGGCCCGGGCGCCGGGCACGGCGCGCACGGGGGCGGCGGGCTGCCGCCCGGGCCCGAGTTCGCCACCCACCTCACCTTCGCCCGCGGCCAGCTCGCCTCGGACTGGGTCGCGTCCGAACTCGCCCCCGCCTGGCGGGTCCAGGGCGTCATGGAGAACCCGCTGCCGGCCGACTCGCCCGCCTGGTGGGCCACGCCCAAGCTGGTCGAGTTCGCCGCCGCCATCCCGGACCCGGCCCTGCTCCACCAGCTCGTCGCCTCGGTCCGCCGCGAGGAGTGCCGCTGGTGCGGCTTCGAGCTCATCGGCGACCGCTGCGGCTTCTGCGCCGCGCCGCTGACGGCCCCGCCGCCGGGGCAACAGGGGCAACACGGGGCAGCCGCGGCCGACCCGTACTCCAGATCCAGATCCTGACCGGCCCGAACGAACGAAGAACGGCGAGGTAGTACGTCCGATGAACTCACGCCAGCGCCGCGGCGTCATCCTGCTGCTCCTGTCGGTCCTGTGCGCCCTCGCGGCGTTCGGCGGGGTCCTCGTGGTGATCGGCGACGTCAACTCCAAGGTCGGCGCCGAGGTCGTCGCCTACCGCGTGAAGGGCGACATAGCGCCGTACAGCCCGCTGACCGCCGGCCAGTTCGAGGAGGTCACGGTTCCCGAGCGCTGGCTGTCCGAGACCGCCGTCACCGACCTCGGCGGGCTCAAGGACAAGATCGCGCTCACCACCCTGAAGAAGGGCTCGCTGCTCCAGTCGGACATGTTCGTCGACAAGCCGCAGCTCCAGCCCGGGGAGCAGGAGATCGCCATCATGATCGACGCGGCGACCGGCGTGGCCGGCAAGATCACCTCCGGCGCGAAGGTCAACATCATCGCCACCTTCAAGGGCGTCAAGGACACCGACCCGTCCCGCTCGGTGATCATCGTCGCCAACGCCCGGGTCCTGGGCGTCGGCAAGCTCACCGCCCTCGACAAGGACAGCGACAAGAAGGGCCCGGCCGAGGCCGTCCCGATCACCTTCGCCCTGAACACCAAGGACACCCAGCGCGTCGCGTACGCCGAGTCCTTCGCGGAGCACGTACGCCTGGCCCTGGTGGCCCCCGGCACCGAATCCGCGCCCGGCCCGGCGGACCGCACGTACACCCTCGACGGGGACAAGTGAGGCCCGGATGACCACCCGAATCCTCCCCGCGGTCGGCGACCCGGACGCCGCCCGCGCCATCGTGACCCTCATCGGCCGGCTCCCGGCCGCCGAACCGGCCGGCCCCGTCCCCGACTCCACCTCGCTGCTCGACACCCTCGCCCGGCTGGCCGCGCAGTCCATTGACGAACTGCCCGAGGTGGTCCTGGTCCACGAGCGGATCGGCCCGGTCCCCGCGCTGGAGGTCATCCGCGAGGTCGCCCTGCGCTTCCCGGCGGTGGGCGTGGTCCTGGTCTCCTCCGACGCCGGACCCGGGCTGTTCTCCGCCGCGATGGACTCGGGCGCCCGCGGCCTGATCAGCCTCCCCCTCGTCTACGAGGAGCTGGCCAGCCGCGTCCAGGCCGCCGCCCAGTGGGCCGTGGGCGTACGCCGCCACCTGGGCCGGGGGCCCGACCCGCGCACCGGGCCGGGCGGCCGGGTGGTGACGGTGACCGGGGCCAAGGGCGGGGTCGGCACCACCTTCACCGCGGTGCAGTTCGCGCTGGCCGCGGCCGCCGCGGGACGGCGCACCGCGCTCGTGGACATGGACCTCCAGGCCGGGGACGTGGGCTCGTACCTCGACGTGCAGTTCCGGCGCTCCATCGCCGACCTCGCCGGGATCCAGGACATCTCCCCGCGCGTCCTGCAGGACGCGGTGTACGACGACCGCACGGGCCTGGCGCTGCTGCTGGCCCCGGCGGACGGCGAACGGGGCGAGGAGGTCGACGACCGGGCCACCCGGCAGGTCCTCGGCGCCCTGCGCGGCCGCTACGAGCTCGTCGTCATCGACTGCGGCACCCAGGTGACCGGCGCGAACGCCGCCGCCGTGGAGATGGCCGACGTGGCGGTCCTGGTCACCACGCCGGACGTGGTCGCGGTGCGGGCCGCGAAGCGCATGGTCCGCATGTGGGAGCGGCTCCAGGTGCGCAAGGCCGAGGACACCTCCATGGTCGTCAACCGCTGGACCAAGCACACCGAGATCCAGCCCGCCCTCATCGAGAAGATCACCAGGACCCGGGCCACCCGCACCCCGGTCCCGGCCGCCTTCAAGGAGCTCCAGGCGGTCGTGGACGCGGGCCGGGTCCAGGACCTCGACAACCGCTCGACCGTGAAGCAGGCCCTGTGGGCCCTGGCGGGCGAACTGGGCCTGCTCGAAGCGCCGCAGGACCCGGCGGCGGCCCTGCCGGAACAGTCCGGCGGCGGCTCCGCGCTCGCGGTCCGCCCCGCCGGCCCGGTGGCCCGGCTGCGCGGCGGCGACCGCGGCACGCTGGGCCCGCTCGGCGCCTGGTCGCGCCGCGGCCGGGAGGGCTGAGGGATGCCGGGGCGCAGACGCATGCGCTCCGACCGGGGCCAGGTGGCGGTGGAGTTCGTCGGCACGGTGCCGCTGATCCTGCTGCTGGTGGCCGCGGTGTGGGAGTGCGTGCTGATCGGGTACGCCTTCTCCCTGGCGGGCAACGCGGCCGACGAGGCGGCGCGGGCGGGCGCCGTGAAGGGCCACGGGGCGTGCGTGACGGCGGCCGGGAAGTACGTGTCCCCCGCCTGGGGCCGCGAGGTGCGGTGCAAGGAGTCCGGAGACGTCTACACGGCCACGGTCACCCTCAACATCCCCGTGCTGCTCCCGGGGCTGGGCTTCGGTTCGATCGACGGCAAGGCCGGCGCGGCGATGGAGAGGGAGTGAGCGTGGACCGGGACGGGAAGCGGCGCTCCGGGCGCGACCGCGGGCTGCGCGGCGGCGGGCTGCTCGGCGGCGGGCGCGACCGCGGTCAGGTCGCCATCGAGTACATCGGCTTCGTGCCGATCATGCTGTTCGTCGCGCTGTGCGGGATCCAGCTCGGCTGGGTCGCGTACGTCCACGAGCAGGCGGACACCGCGGCCCGTACCGCCGCGCGCGTGGAGGCCCGCAACGGCAAGGGCGGGGAGGCGGCGGGACGGTCCGCGATCAGCGAGGGCCTGGCCGAGGGCGCCGGCTTCGCCTGGACCAGCACCGCCGACGCCGTCAGCGTCACCGTCACGCTCAAGGTCAACTCCATCGTGCCGGGGCTCTCCATCGACCCGGCCACGGCCACGGCGGTCATGCCCAACGACGCGCCCCCGAAGGGACCCTGACCATGAGCCTGCGCTCCCGCGTCACCACCCCCGACGAACGCCACGGCCCCCGCGAGGACGGCCGGCTGGTCTCCTCGTACCGCGCCAAGCTGCTGGAGGAGATCGACCTCGCCGAGATGTCCGCGCTCGCGCCCGCCGAGCGCCGGGCCCGCCTGGAGCGCGTACTCGGCCACATCATCAGCCGCGAGGGACCCGTCCTGTCCACCGCCGAGCGCGCGCAGCTGATCCGCCGCGTCGTCGACGAGGCACTCGGCCTCGGTGTGCTCGAACCGCTCCTCGAAGACCCGTCCATCTCCGAGATCATGGTCAACGGCCCCGACCAGATCTTCGTCGAGCGCGGCGGCCGCGTCGAACAGCTCCCGCTGCGCTTCGCCTCGCACGACCAGCTGATGCAGACCATCGAGCGCATCGTCTCCACCGTCAACCGCCGCGTGGACGAGGCGAATCCGATGGTCGACGCGCGGCTGCCGAGCGGCGAGCGCGTCAACGTCATCATCCCGCCGCTGTCCCTGACCGGCGCCACCCTCACCATCCGCCGCTTCCCGCGCGCCTTCACCCTGCACGAGATGATCGGCCTGGGCTCGCTCGACGAGCAGATGCTCCTCCTGCTGTCCGGCCTGGTCCAGGCGAAGATGAACGTGATCGTCTCCGGGGCCACCGGCACCGGCAAGACCACCCTGCTCAACGCCCTCTCCGGCCTGATCCCCGAGGGCGAGCGGATCATCACCATCGAGGACTCGGCCGAGCTCCAGCTCCAGCAGGCGCACGTCATCCGCCTCGAATCGAGGCCGGCGAACGTCGAGGGCAAGGGCCGCATCACCATCCGCGACCTCGTCCGCAACTCCCTGCGCATGCGCCCCGACCGCATCATCGTCGGCGAGGTCCGCGGCGGCGAGACCCTCGACATGCTCCAGGCGATGTCCACCGGCCACGACGGCTCGCTGGCCACCGTCCACGCGAACAGCTCCCAGGACGCCCTGATGCGCCTCCAGACGCTCGCCTCCATGTCGGAGGTGGAGATCCCGTTCGAGGCGCTCCAGGACCAGATCAACAGCGCCGTCAACGTCGTCGTCCAGCTCACCCGCTTCGGCGACGGCTCGCGCCGCATCACCGAGATCTCCATCCTCGACTCGCACGGCCGCGAGCCCTTCCGCATCATCCCGGTCTGCCGGTTCATGGCCCAGCCCATGGGCCCCGACTCCCGCGTGCAGGGCTACTTCCAGTACTACCCGCTGCCGCGGCGCATCGCGGACCGGCTGTACATGAACAGCCAGCCGATCCCGCAGGCCTTCGGGGTCGCCCAGCCGGACGACCACCTGGGCTCCTACGACGCCCACGACCCCCTCACCAGCCCCCGCCCCACCCGGACCGTCCTGTGAACCCACTGATCCTCCTCACCCTCGGCGCCACCCTGCTGACCTGCGTACTCGTGGTCCTGGGCGTGCACGCCTACGCCGCGGGCCACGCCCAGCGCGCCGCCCTCATCGAGCGCCTCTCCGCCAGCGGAGCACCCGAACCGACCGGCCGCGGGCGCCGCTTCCGCGCCCTGGACCGGCGGCTGCGCCGCACGGCACTGGGCCGCCGCATCGAGCTCAAGCTCGCCACGACCGGGCTGGACCTCACGCCGGGGGAGTTCTTCGTCTACATGCTGGGCTCGGTGGCGGGCGTCTGGCTGATCGCCGCCTCGCTGCTCGCCCCGTTCTTCGGCCCGGTCGCGGGCCTGATCGGCCTCTGGGCGGCGAACGCGTTCCTCAACTGGCAGCGCACCCGCCGCACGGAACGGTTCATCAACCAGCTCCCCGAACTCGCCCGCATCCTGGCCAACGCAACCCAGGCCGGCCTGGCCCTGCGTACGGCCATCGGCATAGCGGCCGAGGAACTGGAGGCCCCGGCGGGCGAGGAGCTCTCCCGGGTCGCCGACCGCCTCGCGGTGGGCCACTCCATCGAGGAGTCCCTGGGCGAGCTGACGCAGCGCCTCCCGTCGCGCGAACTGGTCGTCCTGGTCTCCACCCTGGTCCTGTCGGCCCGGGCGGGCGGCGCGATCGTGGGCAGCCTGCGCAACCTGACGGTGACCCTGGAACAGCGCAAGGAGACCCGCAGGGAGATCCGTACGCAGCTGTCGCAGGTGATGGTGACGGCCTACCTGGTCCCGGCGATCGGGCTCGGCTCGCTGCTGCTGGTGAACACGATGATGCCGGGCGCGCTCGACCGGATGACCGGGGCCTTCCTCGGGCAGACGGCGGTGCTCGTCTCACTGGGGCTGTTCACGCTGGGGTTCGTGCTCATCCGCCGGCTGTCCAAGATCGACGTGTGAGGGGTGGCGGGATGATTCCACTGCTGCTGGCGCTCGCCGCGGGCGCATCGGTCTTCGGCGTCTTCCACGGCGTCCGCCTCTTCCGGGCGGACGTCAAGCTGCCGACCGACCTGGCACTGGCACTGGAGGTCGGCGCCACGCGTACGACGGCGGTCGGCTCGGCCGTGGACCGCCTCGGCATCCGGTACGCGCCGCTGGTACTGCGCCTGATGGGCCCGAACCAGGTGGCCCGCAAGCGCCGCCAGATCGACATGGCGGGCAACCCGGCCGGCCTGACCATCGACCGCTACGCGGCGCGCCGCGCGGTGTACGGGTTCCTCGGCGCCCTCGGTTGCGTGCTGATGCTGCTCAACGGCCAGCTGGTCCCGGCCCTGCTGATGATCGCGTTCGGGCTGTTCTGGATCGAGGTCGGCCTGTGGTCGGCGATCCGGATCCGCCGCGACCACATCGAGCGGACGCTGCCGGACTTCCTGGACGTACTGGCCGTGGTCGTCAGCGCCGGCCTCGGCTTCCGGCAGGCGCTGGACCGGGTGGCGGCCAAGTACGAGGGCCCGTGGTGCGACGAGATCCGCATCACCCTCCAGCAGATGGACATGGGCGTCAGCCGCCGCCAGGCCTTCGACGACTTGCGGCGGCGCAACGACTCCGAGCAGGTCGCCCAGTTCGTGACCGCCCTCCAGCAGGGCGAGGAACTGGGCTCCCCGATCGTGGAGACCCTCATCGCCATCGCCGAGGACATGCGGCGCACGGACGCCCAGAACGCCCGGCGGCGCGCCGCCCGGGCCGTGCCCAAGGCCACCTTCGCCGTCACCATGTTCATGCTGCCGGGCACGCTGATCCTGCTGGTGTGCGGCTTCGTCTACGGCGCGGACGTCGACTTCGGCGCCATGCTCGGGGGCGGGTGAGCCGTGGCCTCGACCTCGATGGACCTCTCCCCGGCCGGGTGGGCGGGCCCGGCCCCCTCTCCGGCTGCGGCTCCCTCCCCGGCTGCGGCTCCCTCCCCGGCCCTCCAGGCGAACGCGCTCCAGGCGCTGTGCCGCCAGGTCTTCGCGTTCCGGCTGGTGATGATCGCCCTGGGGGCGCCGCTGGCACTGGGACGTACGGCGCACGGGGGGCCGACGTACCTCGTGGGCGGCGCGATCCTGCTCACCTTCATGCTGTCCTACGTGCTCTTCCGCGACTGGGAGCGCTTCGGGCCGCTGCTGCTGCGCCACCGCTGGCTGCTGGCGGCGGACATGGCCTTCAGTGCCCTGCTCCTGGTCACGGCCACGCCCTCGTCGCCGCTCGCCCTCGTGTCGGTCTGCACTCCGCTGCTGGCCGGGCTGGTCTACGGCTGGCGCGGGTCGGCGGTGTACGCGGCCGTCCAGGCGGTCGTCGTGGCCGCGGTGGCGGGCGGCCCGGTGCTGGCCGGCCTCTGCGTACTGGCGGGCGCGGCGGGGGTGTGCCTGCGGGACCTGCTCTTCCGCTTCGGCGCGGCCGGCCAGGCCCTGACCGAGACGCGGGCCCGGCTGGCGGTGGCCGAGGCGGTCCGGGCCGAACGGGACCACCTCGCGCGCGAGATGCACGACTCGGTGTCGAAGACCCTGCACGGCCTGGCGCTGGCCGCGGACGCCCTCGCCCGCACCACGGACCCGGAGGCCGCCCGCCGCCAGGCCGAATCGGTGGCGCGGGCGGCGCGCCGCGCGGCGGCGGAGTCCCGCGAGCTGCTGACGGACCTGCGGCGGGACCTGGACGCGCCGGGGGTCTCGCTGCTGGGCGAACTGCGCGGGCTCGCCGAGGGCGGGGCGGGCGTGGAGCTGCGTACCGCGGGGGTCCTTCCGGTGGTCCCCGCGACGGTGGCGCGCCACCTGCTGGCGGTGGCATCGGAGGCGCTGGAGAACGCCCGGCGGCACGCGGGAGCCTCGCGGACCGTCGTCGAAGCGGCCGTCTCGGCCACGCACTTGACCCTGACGGTCGAGGACGACGGCTGCGGCCTCGCGGGCGACGGCCTCGACCTGCCTTCGCTGCACGGCGCGGGCCACTTCGGCCTGCTCGGCATGGCGGAGCGCGCGGCCGCGATCGGAGCCCGCCTCCACATCGGCGCCCGCCCGGCCGGCCCGGGCACCCGGGTGCGCCTGGCCCTCCCGCTGGCGGCCCTGACCCCGGAGGGGGGCCCGTGACGCCGCCGCTCAGCGTGCTCATCGCCGACGACAACCCGGTCGTACGGGCGGGCCTCGCGGCCCTGCTGGCCACGGTCGACGGCCTCGAAGTCGCGGCCCAGGCGGCGGACGGCCGCGAGGCCCTGCGCCTCGCCCGGCTGCACGCCCCGGACGTGATCCTGCTGGACGTCCGCATGCCCGGCGTGGACGGCATCTCGGCGCTGCCGCACCTGGTGGGGCTGGCCCCGGTGCTGATGCTGACGTACAGCCAGGAGTCGGAGGTCGTCCGGGAGGCCCTGCTGCTTGGCGCGGGCGGCTACTTGGTGCACGGCGAGTTCACGCCGGACCAGCTGGCCGAGGCGGTACGGAACGTCTGCGCGGGCCGCGCCCATTTCAGCCCGACGGCGGCGAGCGCGGTGCTCGCGGAGCTCAGGACCTCTTCGCATCCGCAACGAACTGTGGCACAGTCTTCTGAGCGGCTGCACAACTCGCTGGCCTTCGGGCTGAGTTCGAGGGAGGTGGAGATCATGGATCTGATCGCGTCCGGGATGAGTAACCAGCAGATCGCCGCCGCCTGCTTCATCAGCGAGAAGACGGTCAAGAACCACATCAACCGCATCTTCGCCAAGCTCCAGAGCACGACCCGCAGCGGTGCGATAGCCCGCTGGCTGGGAACAGCCCGTCCGGGGGTGGCTGGACATGGGTAGACGGCATGCGCAGTGGGTCCGTATTTGGGCCCCGGGACCCTTGGTCCCGAACGCCGTCCGGCCGTACCGTCCGCAAATCGACAGCGGCACCCGACCGGGAGGTTCCCCTCATGGCACACAACACGCTGCTGAAGGCGATCGTCAACGCGAAGATCCGGACGAGCGGTTGGGTGCGCGGGCTCCAGTCCCGGGACCGGGACCGGGGTCAGACGGCTTTCGAATACCTCGGGATCATCCTCGTGGTCGTGGTCATCATCGGAGCGATCGTCGGTACGGGCATCGGCACGGCGATCACGGACCGGATCGGCGCGGCCGTGCAGGCGGTTACGGCTGGTGGCGGGAAGAAATGACCTCGGGTCGCTTCCGCGACCGTGGGCAGGCCTTCCCCATCTTCATGGTGGCGGTGGTGGGCCTGCTCTTCGCCGCACTGGCCTACTTCGCCTTCGGGCAGGCTTCCGTCATCCGCAGCAACGCCCAGAAGGCGGCTGACGCCGGGGCGCTGGCAGCTGCGCGAGATGCCAGGAACACGCTGCTGGGCGGCTTCAACCCGGCCGCGTTCAAGCGGGAGGACTGGAGCAAGCTGCTCGACGGGAAGCTGTTCGACGCCAAGGCGGGCTGCGCCGCGGCGAAGAACTTCGCACGCGACAACGGGTCGACCGCGGCCTGCGACGCGTCGGAGTTTCCGCGCTTCACCGTCACCGCCACGACGGCCCACGCGATAGGCGACTCGGTCGTTCCCGGCGCCGCCGGAACACCGGGCGTTGCCACCGCGACCGCGGTGATCAAACCGCGGTGCACCCTGTCCCCGCCGCCCGATGCGGGCGACGATCCGCCGGCCGAGGGCACGCCGCTGCCCGTCGACTTCAAGTGCAGCGGCGCGGATCCCATTCGCCTCGACCCTTCGAAGCCCCCGACCTGGCCGGAGCTGGCGCACAAGCTCTTCAGCGTGAACCTGGTCAAGTAAGAGCCACGAGAGACAAGGAACCGGAATTGATGAGCGTTCGGCACAGGGTGAAGGTCCGCGGGGGAGCGGCCGTTGCGGTTGCGGCGGTCTTGGCCCTCACAGTGGCCGGATGCGGTGGCGACGACGACAAGGCGAAGCCGGAGGACAAGCCGAGCGCGCCGCAGTCGCAGGCCGGTTCGGCCAAGACCTCTCCCAAGGCAACCCCGAGCGCTCAGCCCACCGAGGTGCTCGCCACGTCGAACGGCGATCCGGGCATCGTCCTGACCATCAATTCGGCCGTGCGCGACCCGAGCGGATTCGTCACGGTCAGCGGCCAGATCAAGAACGGCGGCGACGAGGTCTTCACGAAGATCACGGCCTGGCGTGGCGATGAGCGGGACGCCAGCGGCACGTCGGTGGCGGGCGCGAGCTTGATCGACAAGGCCGGCAAGAAGCGGTACTACGTGCTCCGGGACACCGAGAGCCGCTGCCTCTGCACGACCGGCATCACCCGCATCGATCCCGGCACGTCCATCCCGTTCTTCGCCCAGTTCCCGTCGCCTCCGGCCTCCACGACCGAGGTCGACTTCACGCTTCCCACGTTCGCCACGGCCACCGTCAAACTCTCCGGGTGACCCCATGACCACACGCCACCGAACCACCGCCGCCACAGCCGTCGTCGGCCTCGTCATCGCCGGGGGACACCTCATCGGCGCGACCGCCGCCTACGCCGATGACCCCAAGCCGTCCGTGCCGCCGGGAACGGAACCGTCCGCCTCCGCGCCCGTGGCCATCGACTCCAACTCGCCGGGGCTGAAGATCCCCCAAGGCGGAACCCTCGCGCCCGTCAAGGTGCTCGACATCGCCGAGGTCGTCGAGGACCTCGGCGGGGAGCAGCGGCGGCAGGAGACCAACCAGACCGTCATGATGGCGCTCCAGTCCGAGGTGCTCTTCCCCGAGAACAGCGCCGTCTTCAACGCCCAGGCGGCCGCGCGGATACAGGCCATCGCCAACGAGATCAACCAGCAGAAGGCGACCCGCGTGCGCGTCTTCGGGTTCACCGACGACCAGGGCAGCTACGAGCACGGCAAGGAGCTGTCCAAGCAGCGCGCCGATGCCGTGCAGGCGGAGCTGTCCAAGACGGTCACCAACCCGGGTGTCGTCTTCGACGTGCGCGGCTACAGCGAGGACTACCCGATCGCCGACAACGGCACCGAGGAAGGCCGGAAGAAGAACCGCCGCGTCGAGATCACCTTCCCCCGGAGCACGCCCTAGCGGTCCAGGTCCAGGTCCAGGTCCAGGTCCCGGTCGCGGTCCCCGTCCCCGGTCCGGGCCCGGACCAGCGTCGCCGCGGCCTCGGCCGCGTGCCGGGCCGGGGCCGGGCCGGGGGTGAGGGCGGCGACCGCCGTCGCGCCCTCGACCAGGATCAGCAACTGGTCCGCCAGGCCGTCCCGGTCCGGGCCGGCGAGTTCGGCCAGCAGCGCCCGCAGCTCCGCCTTGTGGCGGCGTACGACGTCCAGGATCCCGGCGGGGCCCGCGCCCAGCTCCCCGTACGCGTTCAGGAACGCGCAGCCCCGGAAGCCCGGCTCCGAGAACCACTCCGCCAGCCAGTCGAAGACGGCCGCGACGGGGTCGGCGGCCCCGGCCACCGCGTCCCGCAGGCCGGCCATCCAGCGGCGGTCGCGACGGTCCAGGTACGCCGTGACCAGGGATTCCTTGGCGGGGAAGATCCGGTAGAGCCGCTTGAGCGGCACGCCCGACTCCGCGCGGATGCGGTCCATGCCGACGGCCTGGATGCCCTCGGCGTAGAACAGCGCCTCCGCCGCGTCCAGCAGTCGGGTCCGGGCTTCTTCGTCGTCCATGAGGGCAGCGTAGTCCAGTTCCGCTTGCGGCGAGAACGTGCGTTCTCTACTCTGAGAACGCACGTTCTCCCCGCCGGAAGTACCGCGAGAGGTGACCGCCATGACTGCCGTACGCCCGCCCCTGCCCCCCTTCACCGAGGAGAGCGCCCGCGCCAAGGTCCAGGCCGCCGAGGACGCCTGGAACAGCCGGGACCCCGAGCGGGTCTCCCTCGCCTACACCGAGGACTCGGTCTGGCGGAACCGCGACCGCTTCCTCACCGGCCGCACCGAGATCCGCGCCTTCCTCGCCGACAAGTGGGAGCGCGAGCTCGACTACCGGCTGCGCAAGGAACTGTGGGCGTACACCGGCAACCGCATCTCCGTGCGCTTCGAGTACGAGTGGCACGACACCGCCGGCCAGTGGTGGCGCAGCCACGGCAACGAGCAGTGGGAGTTCGACGAGGCAGGCCTGATGCGACGCCGCGAGGCCAGCATCAACGACGTCCCGATCGCCGAGCAGGACCGTCGCATCGGGTAATCCGGACGTGTGAGGTTGCGGCCCCGGAGGTTGGGCGGCCCGGCTCGCGGTATGTGTCCGGGTACGGCGGGGCCCCGGCCCCGCCGGCCCACGAACCCCGGCCCCGGTGAGGAGGCTCGGCATGGCACGGGCCAGAGCGAACGGCGTCGACCTCTTCTACGACCTCCACGGTGACGGCGGCAACGGCGCCGAGCCCCTGGTGCTGGTGCACGGTTCCTGGATCGACCACCGCACCTGGCGGGACCTCGTCCCGCACCTCGCCCGGTCGTTCCGGGTCCTCGCCTACGACCGGCGGGGCCACGGCCGCAGCGCGAGCCCGCCGGGTCGGGGCAGCCGCAGGCAGGACGAGGACGACCTCGCCGCGCTCATCGAGGCCCTGGACCTCGCCCCGGCCCACGTCGTCGGCAACTCCTTCGGCGCGGCGACCGCGCTGGGCCTCGCCGCCCGCCGTCCCGAGCTGCTGCGCAGCCTCGCGGCGCACGAGCCCCCGCTCGTCGGCGTCGTGCCGGGGCGCGACTTCCACGTGCAGGGCGCCAGGGACAGCCTCGCCGCCGTGCGGGCCGCACTGCGCGCGGGCGAGAGCGAGGCGGCCGCACGGTGCTTCGTGGAGGAAGTGGCCCTCGGGCCGGGCGTGTGGCCACAGCTGCCGCGGGCCCTGCGGGAGCTGTTCGTCGCCAACGCCCCCACCTTCGCGGACGAGCTGGCCGACCCGCACTGGTGCACCCTCGACCTCGCCGCCCTCTCCGGCTACCAGGGCCCCGCCCTGCTGACCTCGGGCAGCCTCAGCCCGGCCTGGTTCCCGCCGATCCTCGCCGAACTCGCTCCCGCGCTCGGCCGGGCCCGGGTCCGGACCCTGGAGGGCGACGGCCACGACCCCCACGTCGCCCACCCGGCGCGCTACGCCGACACCCTCACCGCCTTCATCCGCGACTCGGGCCGCCCCACCGCGCCGTAGTCCCTACGACTCCTGGTGGGCCTGCGTGATGAGGTCCGTGGCGACCTCCAGCGCAGCCTGCCGGGTCTCCTCCGGGTCGCCCTCCACGTGCTGGAGGAACATCATTCCCGCGTGCAGCGTGAACAGTGCGCTCACGCACCGCACCTGGTCGGCCAGCGGCCCGTCCTCCGTGCGGAGCAGGTCGGTCAGGGCGAACAGCCGCTTCTTGACCGTCTCGCCGATGGTCAGCTCCCGCATGGTCGCCTGGTTCTCCTGCATGAACCGGTACAGGGACGCGCCGCCCGCCATCGCCTCGCTGTAGCGCCGCAGGACCTCGCGCTTCATCTCCAGCGTGCGCGGCTGCTGCTCCGCCCATTCGATCAGCTCGTCGATCGGCCGCGTGACGTCGTCGAAGATGCTGATGATGATGTCTTCCTTGGTCTTGAAGTGGTAGTACAGCGCCGCCTTCGTGACCTCCAGCCGCTCCGCGATCTCGCGCAGCGACGTCTTCTCGTACCCCTGCTCGGCGAAGAGCTCCAGCGCGACGTCCTGGATGCGCTGACGCGTGTTGCCGCGACGCTGCTGCGGACTGCTGGTGGACATCGGCTCTCCCCAAAAAATACTTACTTGACGCCCGGCTAGTTACGGGTCTACCGTCCCCAGTGTAGTGAACTAGCCGGGCGACAAGTAAGTCCCGGCGCGGGTGTGTGCAGGGGAGCGGAAGATGGTCGAGATGACGAAGACGGCGGAGACCTCGGAGGAGGTGAAGCCGCGCAGCGTGCGAGTGGTCCTGATGGCCCTCATGATCGCGATGCTGCTGGCCATGCTCGACAACATGATCATCGGTACCGCGATGCCCACGATCGTCGGCGAGCTCGGCGGCCTGGAGCACCTGTCATGGGTGGTCACCGCCTACACGCTGGCCACCGCGGCCTCGACCCCCATCTGGGGCAAGATCGGCGACATGTACGGGCGGAAGGGTTCCTTCCTCACCTCCATCGTCATCTTCCTGATCGGCTCCGCGCTCAGCGGCATGGCCCAGGACATGGGCCAGCTCATCGGCTTCCGCGCCATCCAGGGCCTCGGCGCCGGCGGTCTGATGGTCGGCGTCATGGCGATCATCGGCGACCTGATCCCGCCCCGAGAGCGCGGCAAGTACCAGGGCATGATGGCCGGCGTGATGGCCCTCGCCATGATCGGCGGACCGCTGGTCGGCGGCACCATCACCGACCACATGGGCTGGCGCTGGTCCTTCTACATCAACCTCCCGCTCGGGGCCGTGGCCCTCGCCATGGTGTCGGCCGTTCTGCACCTGCCCAAGAAGAGGTCGCAGGGCAAGATCGACTACCTCGGCGCGGCCCTGCTGACCATCGCGATCACCTCCACCGTGCTCGTCACCACTTGGGGCGGCACCGAGTACGCCTGGGGTTCGGGCGAGATCATCGGCCTGGTCGCCGTCGGCATCGTGTCCACCGCGGCGTTCCTCTACGCCGAGACCAGGGCCGCCGAGCCCGTCATGCCGCTGCACATCTTCCGCAGCCGCAACTTCACCCTCATGTCCGTGATCGGCTTCCTGGTCGGCTTCGCGATGTTCGGCGGCGTGCTCTACCTGCCGCTCTTCCAGCAGTCGGTGCAGGGTGCCTCCGCCACCAATTCCGGTCTGCTGCTCCTGCCGATGCTGCTCTCGATGATGGCCGTCTCGCTGATCGCGGGCCGCGTCACCACCAACAGCGGCAAGTACAAGATCTTCCCGATCGTCGGCGGCGCGCTCATGGTCGTCGGGCTCTTCCTGCTCGCGACGATGGACACCGGCACCAGCCGGCTGATGTCCGGCGTGTACATGGCCATCCTCGGAGCCGGTCTCGGCTTCCTGATGCAGATCACCATGCTGGTCGCGCAGAACAGCGTCGAGATGAAGGACATGGGCGTCGCCTCCTCCTCGGCCACCCTCTTCCGCACGCTCGGCGGCTCCTTCGGCGTCGCCCTGATGGGCTCGCTCTTCACCACCCGGGTCACGGACACCATGTCCGAGCGCCTCGGCCCGCAGGCCGCCGGCGCCGCCGGTTCGGCCCAGTTGGACGCGGCGAGCCTGGCGAAGCTGCCGGAGGCCGTGCGCGACGCCTACCAGCACGCCGTCGCCGCCGGTACGCACTCGGCGTTCCTGCTCGGCGCGGGCGTCGCCGTACTGGGCTTCCTGGCGGCCTGGTTCGTCAAGGAGGTCCCGCTGCGGGGCGCCGGCCCGGCCCAGGCCGGCGGCGCACCGGGCGAGGAGCAGGCGGCCCGGGCCCCGCAGGCCTCCGTCGCCCACTGAGCCACCCCGACCCGCAAGCCCCGTCCCGCAAGGCCCGGCCCCGGTGGACGACGCGTCCGCCGGGGCCGGGCCTTTGCGTTTCGGGCCGCCGCCCCCAGCCCCTCCGTACGCCGTTGCCGAAAGGGCCGTCAGAACGAGGACCGGAACGACCCGGGAGAGTGCCTGGCGCATCACTGGGTAAACCCCCTGGCACGGTCAGGGTCTTGTGGCCCCGAGGCGTTCGCCAGGAGGTTGATCCCTTTCCGTCCGGTTTCAAGCGGGCCGGAATTCGGGACACTTAGGGACCAAGGTCCCATTAGCTGGAATTTATGGGGGAATTGGCTGGAACCCCTCCGTGGAATGAAGCGTCCTGACCTGCGAGACGCTCACAAGGCGGATGGGGAGTGGACAGCTGATGACCCGTACGGACACGGACACCGACACGCGCGCGGACAAGCCCGGCGCACTGCGCGCGTACACGCAGGGCGCCAAGGCCCGAATAGCCATCGCGGCAGCGGCCGCGGCCGTGGCGGCGACGGTGTGGGGAGTGACCGCCGTCGTCGATACGGGCCACCACCCCAGGCACGAGAACGCCGCCCGCCGGACGGACGACCCCGCGAACGGCGGCGGCGGATCCCCCCGGGCCCCCGGGGCGCAGCAGGTGCCCGAGGGCATTGCCCACGACTCGGAGGCCGGCAAGGGCGCCGTCAACATCACCATCGACGACGGGCCGGACCCCACGTGGACCCCGAAGGTCCTGGACCTGCTGAAGCAGTACGACGTGAAGGCGACCTTCTGCATGACCGGCCCGCAGGCCAAGGACCACCCCGACCTGGTCAAGAAGGTCGTCGCGGGCGGCCACCGGCTGTGCGACCACACCATGGACCACAACACGGGGATGGACAAGAAGCCCGTGGAGTACCAGCAGCAGCAGATCCTGGACGCGAAGAAGCTGATCGAGGACGCCGCGGGCGGCGGGGCCAAGGTGGAGTACTACCGCGCCCCCGGCGGCGCGTTCACCCCCGACAGCCGGCGCATCGCCGCGGCGAACGGCATGCGCCCGCTCGGCTGGAACGTCGACAGCAAGGACTTCAGCAAGCCGGGCGCGGCGGCCATCGTCAACACGGTCAAGAGCGAGATCAAGAACGGTGCGACCGTCCTCTTCCACGACGGCGGCGGCAACCGCTCCCAGACCGTCGAAGCCCTGGAGCAGGTGCTGTCCTGGCTCAAGGCCGAAGGGCGCCCGACCGGGTTCCCGGTCGTCACCGGCCCCTCCTCCTGACACGCCGTCCGGCGGCGAACGGGTGACGGTCGCCGCCCCGGCCCGGCCGGAGGTGTTCCCTGGTCGCGCACCCAGCACCGCACGCCCGACCAGGAGGCACCCGTGCCCATCAGCCCCGACAGACTGTCCGACGCCACCGTCGGTGCCCTCGTCACCGCCGTCAACGCACACGACAGGGCGGCCTTCCTCGCGCTCCTGACCCCCGACGCGACCATGTCCGACGACGGCTCGGACCGCGATCTGCACGACTGGATCGACCGGGAGATCTTTGACTCCGGCGGCCACATGGACGTCCAGAAGGAGACCGACGGCGGCCGCGCCCTCGTCGTCGACTACCGCAACGACACCTGGGGCGAGATGCGCACCGCCTGGCGGTTCGACGTCACCGGCGACGGCCGGATCAGCCGCTTCGAGACCGGCCAGGCCTGAGCCGGTCAGGCCTGGCCGGGGCCCTCACAGCCCCCGCGCCACCGCCAGCACCGCCGCCGTCAGGCCCGCGTTCTCCGGGGCCAGCCCGCCGGGGAAGCCGAAGCGGCGGCGCGTGTACCCGTACGCGATCCCCGTCACCGGGTCGGCGAAGCCCTGCCCGCCCGCCGCGCCGGAGTGCCCGAAGGCCTGCGGACCCACGGCCGGCTGCTGCTCGAAGCCCAGCCCGAAGTGGTCCGGCTCGCCCGTCACCCGGTCCTCGCCCGCGAGCTGGAGCCGCGCGACCTCGGCCGCCGTCTCCGGCTTCAGCAGCGGACCGAGGCCGCCCAGCCCGCTGACCGCCGCCGCGTAGAGCGCCGCCACGCCCCGCGCCGAGCCGGTGCCGCCCGCCGAAGCCGGACCGAGCTCCCGTACCCGGGGGTGGTTCGCGTACGCCACCAGGTCCATCGGGGGCTCCCGGTGCAGGTTGAACGCCACCGGCAGCAGCGCCGGCGGCGCGGCCGGGTCCGCCGCCCGCGCGGCGAGCTGCCCGGGAGTCGGCCGCATCTCCAGCACCGGTGCCAAGCGGTCCGCCACGGCCGCGTCCGCCGGCAGGCCCATGTACAGGTCGAGCCCGTACGGGGCCCGGATCCGCTCCTCGTACAGCTCCTGCAGCGAGCGCCCCGTCGCCCGCCGGACCACCTCGCCGGTCAGTGCGCCGATCACGAAGGCGTGGTAGCCGTACGCGGTTCCGGGCTCCCAGTACGGCTTCTGCCGCGCGAGGCGCGCCGCGATCACCGCGTCGTCCGCCATCTCGTCGTAGTCGAAACCCGCGTCGGTGTTGACCAGACCGGACTGGTGGGCGACCAGCTGCCGCACCGTCAGCCGCTCCTTGCCGTCCCCGGTGAACTCGGGCCAGTACGCCGACACCGGCCGCTCCAGGTCCAGTGCGCCCTCCTGCACGAGCAGCGCCACCACCAGGTGGGCGGCGCCCTTGGTGATGGAGAAGACCCCGCTCAGGGTGTCCGGCCCGGTGCTCTCGCCCGCGTACAGGTCGACCACGCGCCGGCCGTGGTGGTGCACCGCCAACTGGGCCTCGGGCGACACCTCCTCGGCCGCGACGAAGGCCGCGAACTCCTCGCGTACGGGCTCCCAGCCCGGGGCCACCGTTCCGTTCACGCTCATGCCGTCCCCCTGACGATCGTGCTGCCGTGTCGTGATCACCAACGGGCGGGCCCGGGGCGGATATTCCGCGCCGCGGGTGATTCCGCGGCCGTACGCGTGCGCTTCCCGTACGGGTGAAAGGGCGCCCGGCGTCGTTCCGGCCCGCCGGGGCCTCCCGTTGGACCCGGCATGAACCGCACCCGCATCGCCGCTCTCGCCCTCGCCACCGCAGCGGCGGCCCTCGCCCCGGCCCTCGGCCAGGGCGCCGCCACCGCCGCGGACGGTACGACGTACCTCCAGGACCCGGGCGGTGGCGAGAAGGCGATGAAGTCGATGTGGACCAAGGACGAGATGCACAAGGTGGAGGCGCAGTTCCGCTTCCAGCCCTCGATCCAGTACAAGACGGTCCCCGGCCCCGGGCCCAAGGGCGCCGAGAGCTACGAGCGCCGGATCCCCGACCCGAAGACGCTCGCCTGGCAGCCGGTGTTCGAGTTCGCCTGGTCGGTGTCGGACTCGGTGGGGGTGAAGAAGGCGCTGACGACCAAGGACGGCAAGCAGGCGATCGTCGTGCACGCGGTGCTGGTACGCCGCGACGGGTCGAAGGCCGCGGAAGTGCGCCAGGAGCTGGCCAACCGGCCGGCGACGGGCCGTACGAAGGTTCCGGGCGGCAAGCGGATCGCGTGTGACACCGGTGAGTACACGGTGAAGTGGGACGTCACGCGCACGGGCTACGGGACCCTCAGCGGCTCCCTGCCCTGGAACTCCAGCTGCGAGCAGTACCGCACGGCGTTCTCCCAGGACCTCGGCAAGCAGCCCTAGCGGCGGGGCGCGGGGCGCGGACGCGGGCGCGCGGCCGGTCAGGAGGGTGGGCCGGCCGCCCCGCGCACCTTGTGGGTGCTCGGCGGGCGACTGGGCCGCGGCCTTGGATCAAGTGCCGTAGCAGCCATGATGCCGCAAGGGATGCGGTGCGGCAGGGGCCGAAAGTCCTCGGTTCGCAGGGCCGTTCAGCGCTTCCTGGCCGCTTCGTTCGCCTTGGAGGCGATCTCCTCCAGGACGGCCTTGGGGTCGCCGGACGGTTCCACGGCGCGCCCGATGTTGCGCTTGATGGTGTCGCTGACCGTCACCCAGGACGGGTCGTTCACCGGGTAGAGCTGGGCGCCGCGCAGGGCGGTCAGGAACTGCTGGTCGTGGTTGTCGATCCCGCCGCCGCCGGCCGGGGTGCGGGAGGCCGAGACGGTGGACGGCAGCAGGTGGTAGCGGCCCGCGAACTCCGACAGGTTCTTGTCCTGGTAGACGAAGTCGAGGAACTTGCCGATCTCCGTGCGGTGGCCGTTCTGCTTGAACGCCATCATCCAGTCGGCCACGCCCACGGTCGGCGGGGTCTCCCCGGAACCGAGGTTGTCGGCGACCGGCATGGAGACGGTGCCGACGCCGATGCCCTTGGCGCGTGCCTCGTGGGCGAGCGACGGGTAGCCGTTGAGCATGCCGACCTCGCCGCGCGTGAAGGCGGCGAAGGCGTCCGCGCGGTTGAGCTGGGCCGGCGGGGTGGGGCCGACCAGACCGGGGGCGACCAGGTTGTCCTTGATCCAGCGCAGGGTCTGGATGTTCTGGTCGGAGGCCAGGTTGTAGTTGCCGCTGCTGTCGGCGTAGCCGCCGCCGTTGCTGAGCTCCCAGATCATCGCCTCGGCGTGCGCCTCCTCCGGGCCCAGGGGCATGGCGTACGGGTACTTCACGCCCTTGTCCTTGAGCGCCTTGGCCGCGGCCTTCAGGTCCGACCAGGTCTTGGGGGCGGAGAGGCCGGCCTTCGAGAAGAGGCCCTCGTTGTAGAAGAGGAGGCGGCTGCTCGCCACGAACGGCAGTCCGTAGAGGGTGTTGCCGACGGAACCGGCTTCGGCGAGCGGCTGGAGGAAGTTCGCCTCGGCGGTGACCGAGAGGAGTTCGTCCGCGGAATAGAGCTTGCCCTGCGCCGCGAAGTCCGAGTAGGAGCCCATCAGGGCCATGTCCGGCGCTTTGCCGGCCTTGACCATACGGGAGACCTCGCGGTCGATGTCGGCCCAGGGAATGAGCTGCACCTCGACCTTGAGGCCCGGGTTGGCCGTGGTGAAATCACCGGTCACCTTGTCCCAGAAGGCCTTGGAACTGGTCGCCGGGGTATCGCCGTATTCGGCGGCGACGAGCCGGAGCGTGCCGCCACCTGCGCCGCCGCCCGTGGAACCGCATCCGGCCAGTGGTGCCAGCAGGCCGAGCACGACCGCGGTGGCGGCCGTGCCGAAAATTCTTCGTCGCACGGGTGTATTCCCCTGATTTTCTTTTGATTCCCGTTACTACTTATGAGTTGCTCCGGGCGGCGGTGTCCCTCCTTGGCCCGTTGGCCGGAATTCTCTCCTGAACGCGGGTGGTTGATTCCATTGGGTCGGCACTTGTGGTCAATGCTCCAAGTGCGACTTTTCCGGATGGTGTTTTCCGATATGTGATCAACAATTCGGACGCGCGTAGACATGCCGAAAAGCCCGTTTCCGGCCACGAAAGGGGCCGGGAACGGGCTGAGGGGAGGAAGCGAGGGGGAGGGGGTGTTGTCAGTCGGCGAAGTCGCCGGCGTACGGGTCCGGCTCGCCCGTCTCGGGGTTGCGGCCCTCCTGCCAGCGGCGCTGGGCCTTGCGCCAGTGCACGAAGCTGAGGTGCCCGCCGTCCCAGAAGGTGATGCTGACGGGGCTCACGTCGAACTCGTCCGAGCAGAGCCGGTAGAGGAATTCGGCCATGCCGTACGGGTACACGGCGAAGGAGTCGGCGGTGTGCCGCCCGACGACCAGCACCGGCCAGCGGTCCGGGTCCGGGTCGGTGGTGAGCCAGCACAGGATGTCGGAGCCGCCGGTCACGCCCCAGGCGATGATCGACTCCGGGTCCACGTCGAAGGCGGCCCGGCCGCCCTCCGATCCCCAGACCTGGCGGGCGTTGTCCGTCTCCTCCGCCATCCCGGCGGGGTCCCACTGGAGCCCCGGCTTGGGCAGCGGCAGCAGGATGCTCGCCTCGCCGTTGATGGAACCCGCGCCGAAGCGGCCCATGAAGGCGACGAAGTCGGCCGGGAAACGGGTGCCCCAGGTGGCCTCCGCCGCCCGCCAGTCGACGTCCTCGTCGGCGCCGTGCGTCGCCGGCATGATCTGCTCCAGCGCCTTGATCCGCGCGTTCTCCGTCATGCCGCTCCCCTGACACCCCAGCCCAACCGCCCCAACCTACCGCCCGGGACCCCGGGGTCCTAGATGCGTCTCGCCGGGTGGTGCTCCGGAGGGGGCGCGCGACGGCGGCGCGGAGTGTCGAAACGATTCGGCTGCGGTCATTGGAGTGAACTGCCGTTCCCGTCGGCGCCTCCGGTCGGTTGGACCGGCCGGTGCGCGGATCGATCTGCGCGTCGTTTCCACAGATTCTTAGGGGAGTCATGCGTATTCGTTCTGCTGTCACCGCGTCCGCCCTGGCCGTCGGCATCCTGCTGGGCGGGGCCGGCGCGTCCCTGGCCAACGACGGGCTCGACATCGAGGGCTTCAAGGGCGGCCACGCCGCCGCCTCCTCCGACTGCTCCTCCTTCGCCGCGGTGCCCGCCACCAAGCCCGGCTACACCGGCCCCACCTACGCGGCGCACTGCGCCACCGACAGCAACAAGGAGTGGGCGGCCGGCTTCCACCTCGGCGCCCACTGACCCACGGGCTCGCGCCACGGGGGCGGACCGACGGCTACCGTCGGCCGCCCCCGTGGTGTTTTCGGCGCCGGGCGGGTTCACCGCCCGGCGGGCCGGATCTCCACGCGGGTCCCGACCCGCAGGCCCCAGGCGGCCATCGCGCCCGCCTCGGCCTCCAGGATGTGCCGGGACCGCAGACGCGGGAGCCCGAGGCGGCCGGGGCGCATGGTGGTCAGCGCGATGACACCGAGGTTGCGGTCCAGGTACGCCACGTCGATGGCGAAGCGCATCCGGAACGTGTGCACGCTGCCCGCCGGGGTCAGCAGCAGCGCCCCGGCGATGCCGTCCCGCCCGAGGAGCCCGCGGGTGCGGGCCCGGTACGAGGCGGCGATCTCCAGCGGCACCGCCACCGGGCCGGCCCCGAGCTCGGCCCTGCCGTCCTGCCAGTTCGCCATGCGGGCCACCCTAGGGGGTGTCTGGCGGATCAGGGCCGGGCCCGGCCCTGGTCCGCCCCACCCCCCCTAGGGGGGCCGGGCCGCCCGGCCCGGGCCCCGGGCCGCGGCCGCCCGG
>NZ_JBFBBA010000050.1:0-49165 GCF_040682455.1 Streptomyces sp. NPDC051183 | reverse complement strand
GGCGCGGGCCCCGCCGGTCGGGGGGGCCGCCCGGGCGCACCCCCCCCCCGCGCCCCACACCTCCCCCCCCCTGACCCCCCCCCCGCCCCCGCCCCCCCCCCCCCCGCGCCCCCCCCCGGCCCCGGTGCGGTGCACACCGCGCCGCCACCCGGCGACCGCACCCCGGCCGGCATCGAGCCGGCCCGGCTGCGTCCGCGCCGACCGGCCGGAGGCGGCCTCGGCCGTACGCCCCGCCGCCGTACGCCCGACCGCGGCGCGCGGCCGCCCGGAGCGTCCAGCGCCCGCCGCGCAGCCAGGCCGCGCCGGGAGCGGCATCGAGCCGCTCCCGGCGCGCACACCCGCCTCGCCCCGTCCCGAGGGTGCGGGGCACCCGACCCCTGCGAACGAAGGCCCACGTGAAGAAGACCCCGCTCGGCATCCGCTTCACCAGCGGATGCGGACACTCCTGGAAGCTCCGGCATGCCCGCTGGAGCGCCGCCTACCTGCGCGGAGCCCTGGCCGACTGCCCGGTCTGTGGCGAGTACCTCCTGATCGTCATCCCGGACGACGTGCCCGCCGACCGCGTGCCCACCGACGTCCACTGCCCCCGCTTCCACGCCCACCTCGCCCAGGTGACCAACGGGGACTGGCCCGCGGACGGCGCCGGTACCTGGGCCACGACGTTCGGCCCGCACTGACCCCTCGACGGCACCCCACCCACCCATGGAGCAGCACGACATGAGCCACACCCCCAACCAGAAGTCCGCCGCGGCCTTCCTCGCCCAGCTCCTCGACAACCCTCCGCCCTGGCTTCCCGAGACCAGCAGCTGGGAAATCTTCCGGGAGGACGACGGCCGCCACTCCCTCAACGGAGTGATCATCCCGGGACCACCCCCCGCGTCCGACCTCCTGCGCACCGCCGCGCACGTCAACGCCGGCTCCTACGAGGAGGGCCTCGTGCCGCAGGCCCGGTTCATCCTCGACGGCCACCCCATCACGCTCTACCACCTGGCGCCCCCGGCCCACCGGCCCGCGTCCAGCTGCACGGCCTGCGGAACCTCCCTGGAGGCGCCGGGTGTACCGCTCGTATGGATCGGGCTGGTGCCGCGCGCGATCTGCGTTCCCTGCCGCGACCGCATGCACCACGCCTTCCTTGAGGCAAACAAGCCGCGACGGAACCCGACCCGTTCGCGGAGTTGACCACCATCACCACATGAAGTAGAATAGTTAATGTCGGAACAGGGAGGGCAAGCCCCGGGCCGGACACCACACGCCACTCGCACCAGGAAGCGGCCGCACCGACGGCCGGGAGGTGCCCGTCAGGAAGGACGCAGCCGTGACCGCCACCACCGTCAACGGGATCAAAGTCCTCGAATCCGAGCGCATCGAGGCCCCGATCAGCACCTCCACGAACCCCATCTACTTCAAGCAGGCCCGCCGCCTCCTCCTCGCCGACGAGACCGAGCTCTACGGCTGCATCCACTGCGACTTCGCCGACACCAGGATCGGCGTCGTACGGACCCACCTCAAGACCCACCGCCCGACCAAAGCGCCCGCACCCCAGGCGCCAAGCAAGAAGCCCACCCGCGCCAGCGCCAAGAAGACGACCGCACCGGCCACACCCGACCGCCCGGCCCCCGAGTCCCTGACGCCGGCCTCTCTCGCCTCGCTCAACCTCGGGCAGCTCGTCGAGCGAGCCCAGGCCGTCACCAAGACCACCAAGGAGCGCGACCTCGCCCGCAAGGAACGCGACGCCGCCCGCGAGGAACTGACCACGTGGATGGACCGGACCGCCAAGGCCGAGCGCAGCCTCGCGGCGATCCGCGCCGCCCTCGACGCGTAGCTGCCGGACACACCCACCACGCGCCGCCCGGCAGCCGGGCGGCGCACCCCATCACCCCTACGCCCCGGAGTCCCACCGTGCCCGAGCGCGCCATCATCGACTGGACCGGCCCCGACGGACGCCCCGAAGCCCGCCTGTACTCCCGCTGGTCACCCCCCGCCCAGCAGATCCCCGCCCTCGCCGACTACCTCGCCGCCGCGCCCCACCCCGGGGCCTGGACCCTCGCCTCCTACCGCGCCTGGGTCAGCGAACACGCCCCCCACCTCATCACCGCCGTCACCAGCCCCACCGCTCCCGAGCCCGCCAGTGCCATCGACTACCGCTACACCGTCCAGACCCATCCGCTCCGCGTCACCGCCCGCACCCACCGGCCGGACTGCCCCGACACCGTCCTCACCGCCGACTCCCCCGGCGAACTCTTCGCCACCGCCGCGCAGCTCCTCGCCGCCCAGGCCCTGCGCATACGCGCCCTCGCCGAGGCCTTCCCCCGCCCCCCGTACGCCGCCTACCTCGCCAACCCCGACGCCCTCGAAGCAGCCGCCGTACGCCACGAAGCAGGTGCCGCCGCAGCCGGCTGGTGGCCCGACGACCACCCCCTGCTTGACCCCGCCCACTCCGGCCAGTAATTTAGTACACGTCGGAGATGGGAGGGTGAACCCGGACCGGCCACCACAACCACCGAACAGGAACGGCACCCATGACCACCACGCTCCCCCTGGCCCCAGACCCGACCAGCCACGTCCTGCACCAGGCCACCACCGCCGCACCCGCCGTCGCCCTGGCCGTCGCCCACCTGAGCACCTGCTCCCACCTGCCCCAGTGGCACACCCGCCCCATCACGCTGCCCCCGGAGGTCCGCGAACACCAGCAGCAGGCCCGTGCCTTCCACGAAGCCCTCACCACCAGCCGGTGCACCTGCCTGCACGGCCTCCCCGAGCAACTCCTCGCCGACGTCACCAAGCGCTGGGCCGACGCCCTGGACGCCGGAGCCTGGTACGGGCAGTCCGCCCACCGCTCCTCCCGCGAAGTACGCGACCACAGCCGCCGCCAGTACGACAAGGCCATCACCGACCTGATGGCCCTCACCGACTGGATCACCAGCGGCACCGCCGCCCACACCGCCCGTGGCACCTGGTAACCCGCCACCCACCGCCCCACACCACCCCGGACACCCTGAGGAGCACCACCCACATCCACAACACACCACCAGACGCAGCCGACGACGGACGCGGTGTTCCCGTACACAGGTACGAGAACACCGCACACCCGCCGTCGGCCTCTCCGCGTATCCGCCCCAACCACCAGCCTCAGCACCACCACCGCAAGGAGCACCCGCACATGAAGTCCCTCGACGAAGTCAAAGCCGCCTTCGCCCTCCTGCCCGAGCGCGTCACCCTCAAGGACATCGCCACCGCCACCGGCCGCGAACTCGACTCCGTCCGCAACTGGGTCTACGACAAGACCGCCGGCTTCCCCCCGGACATCCCGCCCCCCGGCACCCGCGGCACCCAACTCCGCGACCGCGACCAAGTCCTCGCCTGGTACGAGAGCCAGCCCTTCGCCGCCGACAGCACCACCGGCGGCCCCCGCAACGTCGCCGAGAGCGCGCGCAGGGCCCGCCCCCGCAAAGCCAAGATGGACACCAAGGACCTCGCCCGGACCCTCGGCATCACCGTCCGCGGCGTCAACTACTACGCCTCCGCCTACAGCGCCGACAAGAGCGAGACCCCCTTCCCCGAACCCGACGAGAAGGGACAGCGCGACTGGCCCGCCGTACGGACATGGATCCTCGAGAACGCGGAACGAGACCGTAAGCCGTCCACCCCCTCGACCCGCGACGACCGCGGCCTCACCGCACGCGAGCGCGAGGTCCTCGAGATCGTGCAGGCGGCCGACGCCGAAGGCCAGGACGTCACCCCCCAGTGGCTCGCCGACAAGCTCGGCGTCAAGTCCGTCGACTCTGCCCGCAGGCTCCTGCGGGCCATCGAGAAGCACCGCGGGTCCGCCGCGGCCAAGATGATGCGCCCGGCCGCCCTCGCCGAAGCAGCCGGCACTACCACCGACATGCTCAAGTACTACGCGAAGACGTTCGGGCCCGACCGGGCCGACCCCTTCCCCCCGAAGAACGCGAACGGCGAACGCAACGTCGACGACGTGAAAGCGTGGATCAAGCGCCGGCGGAACGCCCAGGCCCAGCGCGGATCCTGAGACCCGCGCCCGGGCAGCAAGCAGCCCCCGACCCCAGCACCATCGGTGCCACGGGGCCGGGGGCCTCTTCGCGTCCGCGCTACGCCGCCGGAACGCCGACAGCCTGCTCCGCCGCGCCAGCGTCCGCGCCCGCACCGGTGGGCTGTACCGCACCGGCCGTCTCCGGCGGGCCCTCAGGGGCCGGGCCGCCACCGGTAACCGGGACCTCCCGCACCGGCTCCCGATGTCCTGCAGTCGCTTCGCTCGCCTGGACACCGGTCGCTGCCTCCTGGCCGTCCTTGTCCTGGTTCAAGTACCGGCGTATCTCGCCCAGCGACAACCCCAGCTGCTCGGCGGCGTTCGGCTGACTCCCGAAGGCATCGACGGCCTCGACGATCGTCTTGCCCATCTCCCGCTCGACCACCGCCGTCTCCTGCGCCGCGTCGCTCTCGATCGCGGCGATCTTCCTCTCCTTGTCCTCGTCGATCGAGGCCAGCTTCTTCTCGTGCCGCTCGACCTGGTCCAGCACCTTCATCTGCTGCTTCTGCTGCTCCCGGAGCCTCTGCTTCCGGGACAGTGCTGCTTCGTTGCTACGTGACGTCATGCCCGGATCCTAAACCGGGTGTAAAGGCCAGACATGGGTCGCTACCTGCGGCAATGCTCACACCAGACCCCACCGCCCGACAGCGACGACCTCCACCCCGGCCACCGGCAAACCCCGTGGGCACCCTCAACACCCCCTTGCCCAGCCGGTACCCGTCCTCTCCACGCCAAGGCCCTCACCGCGCGCGACGCGGTACCTGCGCCGTCACGTCCGCGCGCGGCGGCCGACCCGGCAGCACCGCCGTCCCCTCCACCGAGGAGGCGAGCATCGGCCCTTCGGGGTGATGACCCCTCGGCCCCCGACCCGCGCGCACCGGGATGGTTCAGCGCTGCCCCGCGAGGTTTCCCGCATTTCACCGAAGGCCCCATGGGGCAATGGGCGTGCAGGCCGCTCCGCATCCCAATGAGCAAACGAGCCTGCGTTGCCGGGACGTCCGGCCGACTCGGGAAAGGACCGCACGTGAACACCGACCCTCTCGACCCACACCGGGCAGACGGTCCCCGTCTGCCCGTCCTGCTCCTCGTGGCCGTCATCACCGTCCTCGCGGCGCAGAGCGAGGCATGGGCGAGCGCCGCGGGAACGGCCACCACCCTCTACACCGTCATCACCTCCGACATCCACAACCGCAGGAGCCAGCCATGACCCGCACGAAGCCCTCCGCCATCGACCTCGCGCTGATCGCCGAGGCCGAGCGGCACGGAACCACCGTCACCGCAACCCAGCTGGAGCGGTGGCGCCGGCAGCTGTGGCTGGCCCACGCGAAGCACAGCCTCACCCCCCGGCAGCACCACCCGACTACGGCCCGAAGTCGTACGCAGGGTCATCTACCTGGCCGCCGTCTCCGCGCCCGGGCGCAGTATCAGCTGGGTCGCCTGGACGTTCTGGGCGATCGATGACACCCCCGAGTCCGCCGCCCGGCTCCGCGAGGCGCTCACCTGCGCCCTCAAGCGCCCCCTGGCCCGCGCAGGAGTCGCCATCGGGCAAGTCCCCGACGGGGACAGCGACGAGGCGTTCCAGGCGCGCGAGGACATCGCGGCCCAGCTCCTAAAGAACCGCCGCTCCCCGCGCCGCGACCTCGACGGGATCCTCCGCTCGTACGCCGCCGATGCCGGCGTGCAACTTCCCCCGAGCCGCACCGTGGCGAACATCTTCCACCGCGCCCTGACCGAGCCGGGCGCCCGGCTGATGGTGGGCGGCGCCGCCGACGTCTCATTCGACGACGTCATGGACTCCTGGGCGAAGACCTGGCCAGACAACACCGAGACGATCGACCTGATCCGCGACGCCCACCGGGAGGCCGCCCTCAACGGGGTGGACCTCATGGCCCAGTCCCCCATGGCCGAGGGACTGACCGGCCTGGTGAAGGCGATCGAGCAGGCCGAGGACACCGCGCTGTGCGCGGCCGTCCGCGCGTGCACGAAGGCCTCCGCAACCCTGGGCACCCTGTGGGCCCGCGAAGAGGTCGCGGCGCGGTACATCCCCCAGCTGATGGGCGACATCATGTGGGACCAGTGGGTGCGGGTCGGAGGCCTCGCCCCGGCCGGAGCCGCAGGCGAGGCCGCGATCGCCATCAGCACCGTCCAGTACCTGCTCTCACCGCACTGGGCCCAGGACCTGCACCGCTACCAGCGACTGATGGAAGCCATGCTGGCCGCGCCGGCCGCAGAGCCATCCCTGTGACCTGAAGCGCCCCGTCCGTCAGTCCAGCAGGGTGAAGTCGAGATCGACGATGACCTGTTCGATCCCGGTCGCGTCGCCGTCGCAGAAGTTCTTCAGATCCCCCCAGAAGTCCCACCCGTCGAAGGAGTCATGGGGACGGAGCTTCAGCGCCGCGCGCGGCTCCCCCTCCTCTGGTTCGGTCTCCTGGTAGGCGTATCCGAGCCGGTCGAGTTCCTCCATGACCCTGCGGATGTCGGTCGACGACCTCTTGCTCCTCCGGGACACCTCGGCCGTGCCCAGAAGGTCGTCAGCCGCGACGAGGAAGGCCAGGAGGCTACGAGCCGACGGGGTCACTCCCGCGAGGCTGTCGGCAATCACCTTCACGTGTGCCACGTTCTGCGCCCTCTCCCCGGCCGTGTAGACGTAGCCGAGCTTCGCGTCGAACCCGCACATCGTGGCCGCGTAGTGCACGGTCGCCGCCCGCGTGTGGTCGGTGAACAGCGCCTCAATATGCTCGGCGGCCCGGCGGAACCGGTCCTCGTGCTTCTTCTTCATCCGCTGCAACTTGGAAGCCGGGTGCTCGTTGCGGCCCTGCGGGTGGTCGATGACGGTGTGATGGTTCGGGCACAGGAGCATCAAGTTGCTGGCCGCCCGCAGCGCGTCCTTGTCGAGGGCCAGAACCGGGTCGTGCCGCGCACTCGTCGGCTCGGCCCCGTGGATGTGTGCGACCTCACCGATGAAGAAGCCGTCCTCACGGATCAGCCGCTCTCCGCAGCCGGTGAAGGTGCACTCGTTACCGCTCAGAAGCCACAGCTCCCGGGCGACCTGCCCCAGGGCCACCTTCCGGTTCCCGGCGGCCTGCCTACGCGATATGGACACTGGCCAACCACGCCTTCTGATCAGCCTGCCGACGGCGCCCCTGCCGGGCGGGCCATCGGAGTCGTACCGGATAGGCGCCGGTCACCGGGTATCGGATGACGATGCGCAGGTTAGTTCCCGACCGCGCCCCCAGCTACCGGTTCCCGAACAGTCCACCCGATCAGGTACAGATCCAGACCCTCAAGAGCCTTACCCGAGCCCGATCCCACAACCTCTTCGTACCGAACCACCCCGCGTTCGCCACCGTCCACTCACAAACGATCTTCCACCCCTTCCACTGCTGCAACTTCTGTATCCCTCTCACAATCACCCCTTCACCCCTCTTCGCATCCACCCTCCCCACCTCTCTGACCCTCCTCTCCTACTCCATCCACTTCCTCCTGCTCCCCTTGTCTCACCTGCTCTTTCTCTACACATTGACATCTTTTCAAGATCATCTAGTCACACCATGTGCATTACCTTTGGCATATGCCCGGCGGGCTCGTAAGATCACCTTCATGTACCGCCCGATCACGCTCCCGCAGGCCACCGGCCAGGACGTGGTCAACGGGATCGCGGGGACCGTGTGCTGACCATTCACCCGGTCAGCGCGGGCATGGGTATCGACTACCTCTTGAGCACCGTCGCGAGCGATGACCGCACTCTGGGGGTCAGCGAGAACGCGGAGCACTGGGCAGCCGGAGCGGACACCCCCGGCTTCTGGATCGGCCAGGGCGCCGCCGCCCTCGGGCTCGCCGGTGACGTCACCCAGGCCCACGCGGACGCCTTGTTCAAGTACGGCGAGGACCCTCTCACCGGCGAAGCCCTTGGCCGCCGCTGGCGCCAGTACAAGACCGTCGAGGAGCGGTATACCGAGCGTCTGCGCCAGGAACCGAAGGCTTCCGAGGCCCGCAAGTCCGAGCTCCGCGCCCTCGTCGAGCGCGAGGGTGAGCGCTCCGCCAGGGCGGGCTGGGAGATGGTCGTCTCCCCCGTCAAGTCCTTCGCCGTTGCGGTCGCCCTGGCCGACGATGAAGGCCGCGAGCGGCTCCTGAAGGTCGAGGAGCGCGCCTTCCAGAAGATGTGGCAGCGCATCGAATCCAGCGCCGGCTACGCCCGCATGGGAGCCAACGGAGTCGCCCAGGTCCAGACCGACGGACTCGCCGCGGCCGTGTTCACGCACCGCTCAAGCCGTGCGGGAGATCCCGCCTTCCACCGGCACATCGCGATCAGCGCGAAGGTCTCCGTCAACGGGAAGTGGCTCGCGCTGGACGCGCGCCCCCTGCACCGCCAGCGCGTCACCTTCGGCGAGATGTACACCGCCGAGCTGGAGCGCGGCATGGCCGAGGAGCTCCGCATTACCGCCGTGGAGCGCGAAGACAGCCTCTCCTTCGACAAGCGGCCCGTCCGCGAGTTCCACGGTGTCAGCCAGGGTCTGATCACCGAGTTCTCCTCCCGCCGCAGGCAGACCGAAGGCCACCTTCGGACCCTGATGAAGCAGTTCCGTATCCGCGAGGAGCGGGAGCCGAACCGGGCCGAGTCCTACCGGCTGGCACAGGCCGCGGCCCTGACCGAGCGGCCCCGAAAGGAACTGCGCACCGAGGCGGACGAGCGGCAGATCTGGCGCGAGCGAGCCCGGAAGGCAGGCCTTTCCCACCCGGAGCGGATCGTCGAGCAGGCCCAGCGGGAGTCTTCGCGCGCGGTCCGCCGGACACCGGTGACGCCGGAGGAGTTCGCCCTCCAGACCCGCCGGGTAATCCGTCTGGAGGACATCCCCCACGCGGTCGTCAGCGTGCTGGAGCAGCAGCGGGAGACGTGGACGCGCCCCAACGCGGAGGCGGAGGTCATCCGTCATCTGGTCGCGGCCGGCTGGCATATATCCCTGGGTGAGCGCTACGACGCGGTCGTCCAGCAGCTGACCTCGGCCGCGCTGTCGCCCGCGTTGTGCGAACTCGTCGACATGCCGGACCTGCTGCCGGTGCCGGCCGACTACCGGCGCCCCGACGGGACCTCGCTGTTCCACGACGCCGGGTGCACGCGCTACACCTCGCACAACATCAAGCGGTCCGAACTCGAGGTCGTACGGGCGGCGAAGGAGACCGCGCCGGTCCTCGTCCTCAGCCGCGAGCAGATCGACGCCGCTCTCGAAGCGGGCGGTGAGGCGCGCGGCTTCACCCCCAGCCGCGAGCAGCTCGACATCGTCCACGGCATCTTCACCGGCGACCGCCGCGTCCAGGCCGTCATCGGCCGCGCCGGAGCGGGCAAGACCACGATCATGGCGCTGCTGCGCGAGGTCGGCGACGCCTACAACATCCCCGTCATCGGCATGGCCAACGGCCAGATCCAGGCCGACGTCCTCGGCGAGGAAGCGGGGATCCGCACGGAGAATGTGCGCCGCTGGCTGTTCATGAGCGAGCGGATCTCCCCCGGAGACAGGGAGTGGACGCTGCCGCAGGGCGCCATCGTCATCGTCGACGAGGCCGGGCAGGCCGCCTCCACCGACATGGCGGCCCTCCTGCGCCAGGCCACCCTCGCGGGCGGCCGCCTCCTTCCCGTCGGCGACCCCCTCCAGCTTGGTGCGCCCGGCCCGGGCGGTCTTCTCGCGCAGATCGAGGCGGACGCCGGCGCCCTCTCTCTGACCGAGATCCGGCGCTTCCGGGACCACGACGGCACCCTGCGCACCTGGGAGATCGAGGCCTCCAAGGCCCTCGCGGAGGGCGACTCCACCACGTCCTTCGAGGAGTACCACACTCGCGGCCGCATCCACTGGGGCAGCGCCGACGCGATGGCCGCCCAGGCGTACGAGGCGTGGCTGTCGGACACCGACGACGGCCTGGTCTCCATCCTCATCGCGCCGGACAACGCGACCGCCGCCGCGCTCTCCGCCCGGGCCCGCGAAGACCGTGTCACGGCCTGGATCGTCGACGACACCAAGACGGTCCAGCTCCGCGACGGCAACTCCGCGGGCAGCGGCGACCGCATCGTCACCCGCGCCATCGACCGCAAGATCCAGATCCGGGGCGGCCGCGGCTACGTCCGCAACGGCGACATGTGGACCGTCACGAAGATCCGGCGCGACGGCAGCGTCGTCGTGCGCTCCACCCACTCCAAGGCGCGCGCAGTCCTGCCCACCAGGTACGTCGAGGCGTCCGTCGAGCTCGGCTACGCCATCACCAAGGACCGCGCCCAGGGCCTGACCACCGACACCGCGCACGCGCTCTTCGACCAGAGCATGAACCGCAACGCCGCCTACCCCTCGGCGACGCGCGGCAAGTACGCCAACCACATGTACCTGGTTGTCACGCCCGAGATGGTGCCGATCGTCGGCGCCCCCGACCCGGTCCGTACCGCCCGCCAAGCGTGGGCGCACATCGTCGACCGGGACGGCACCACCCGCTCCGCGACCGTCGCCCAGCGCGAGTCCCTCGACTCCTCCGAGGCCCTGCACACCCTGGTGCCGCGCCTGCGGTTCACCATCGACGACATCACCGGCGAGCGCCTGGTCGCCCAGCTCCGCGACCAGATCCCGATGGTCGAGGCCATCGTGGAGTCCGAAGCGTGGCCTGCCCTGCGCGATGTCCTCTCCCGGATCGAGGCCGGCGGGGCCGATCCCATCGCCGCCCTCCAGCGGGCGATTCCCGCCCGCGACTTCGACGACGCCGATGACGTCGCCGCGGTGCTTCACTGGCGCCTGCACAACGACGACGAGGTCCTCGCCGCTCTCGACGCAGCGGAGAACCGTGTCCTCTCCGGCCCCCGGATCCTGGCCCAGCTGCACCTGGCCGTCCCCGAGGACGACGGCACCGAGAAGAGCGCCTACGCCCGTGACCTCGCCGAGGCCGTCACCGTACGGTCGGAGGAACTCGCCACCACCGCGGCGGAGGAGGCGACCCTCGGTGAGGGCTGGGCCGCCGCCTACGGGCCCTTCCCCCAGGACGCGGACGAGGCCGAGCAGTGGCGTGCCCGCCTCGCGTCCGCCGCCGCCTACCGCGACCTCGCCCAGCTCGCCGACACCACCGACCTCGGCCCCGCCCCCGCCGCTGGACCCGACCACCTGCGCCGCGTCTGGCGCGACGGACAGCCGCCCGTCGAGAACGCCGTCGCCACCGCCCGGGTGCTCGCTGCCGCCGACGCCGGGGCCCGCTGGCTCGACTCCCTCGGCCCCGTCCCCGACCCCGCAAGCCCGCTCCACCAGCTGTGGAACGACGCCGCCGTCGCGATCGACGTCTACCGCGAACGGTGGGACTACGGCCGCGAGGACCTGTCCCTGGGAGCCCGGCCCACCGAGCCCGTCCAGGCCATCGACTACGACCTCGCGCACCGTGCCGTCGAGGTGTTCCGTCAGGGCACCGCACCCCAGGGCGCTCCGCAGGAGAGCGCCCGGACCGAACTCCAGGCCAAGGTCCAGCGGGGCGAGATCGGCGCGATCCGCGCCGCCGACGCTGCCCGCGCCCAGGACGAGCTACACGCACGAAGCCGTGCCGCCGACGCCGCCGCACAGCAGGCCCACGACGCCCAGAACCGTGCCGAGTCGGCCCGCAAGGCATCGGCCGACCCCGAACGCCGCGGCGAGCACGACGTCCTCGCCGTACGGGCTGACCAGTTGGACGGGCTCGCAGCACAGGCCGCCGAGACCGCAGCCCAGGCACGCCTTCGCGCCCAGGAAGCCGAAGAAACTGCCCGCCGGCACGGCCCCCGCGCCCTGGAAGCACGCGCCGACCAGCGGGCCGGCCGCGATGCCGAACGTGCCCTGGACGCGCTGGGACCCCAGCCCGCCCCGGCTCGCCCCGCCTGGCAGCAGCGCCCCTTCGGTGCGCTCACCGAGCATGCCCTGGAGACCGCGGAGGCGTCCGCGCTCGCCCGCGCCCGCCTCGCCGACCAGGAGGCCACCGATGCGTACGCCCGCGCCGAACGCCTCGCAGCTGACCTCGCCCCGGGCGGCCGCATCGAGACCGAGGCCGCCCAGCGCAGCCGGCAGGTCGCAGCCATCGAGGACCTTCGCCGTACCCGTACCGACCTGACTTCCACCGAAGGCGACCGCGTACGCGCCGAAGGTGACATCGCCGCCGCAGGCGCCCGGCTCGAGGAGACGAGCCGGTTCAACCGCCCCCTTCTGCGAGGCGAGGACCGCCGCGTCGTCGAGGAGCAGCTCGCGCGCGCCACGCAGGACCGTGCGGCGGCCGAGCAGCGGGAGGCGGCCCTTCGCGGCGAGGTGGAACGCCTCGCTGCCCTCGCCGGAGACGAGAGCGGGCACGACCAGCTGCTGGAGGAATGGGCGCTGCTCGGCGGCAGCCTGGAAGCCGTCGTGGCCAAGGAGAAGGACGTCGTGGGGGGCGACGCGGACCGTGCCCGTACCCGCGGCGACGAGATGCGTCGCCGCGCCGAGACGCATCGCCAGCGCGCCGTCGGAATCCGCAGCGAGGTCGCCGTACGCCGTCTTCTGGACCCCGAGCAGATTCAGGCCGAGGACCTGGAGCGGTCGCAGGCGGCACGGGACGAGCAGCAGCAGCGGGCCGGTGATGCCGCCCAGACCGCCCTGCGTCAGCGGCAGGAAGACGAGCGGAACCGCCGCGACGGCCACCGGTACTGACCCTCACGGTGCCCCGGCCGGACACGGCCGAGCACTCCAGGGACAGCGATCGGTATGTGGCCCCGCGGCATGACGGGCGGGGCCGCCGCGGTCTCGGCCGGGGAGCGCGCACGAGCCCGGCTGCCGGACCTGGCTGTAGGGGATCCGACGCAGGGTGGCGTACCGCGTCGGCCGGGCGGGGGTGCCCCTGCGGGCCCTGGTGTCGGCGGACCGGGCCATACTGGCCACTGTCTCCCCGCCCCCTGATCTGCGAGCCGAGCATGCCACCGCGCAAACGAGAGAACCTGTCACCGCTGCCCGACTCCGTCTGGTACTCGGCAGGCAGAAGCGCGGTGAAGCGGTCGGCGCACGTGATCGAGGAGCGGCTGACCGAGCTGCGCGATGCGGGGACGGTCGAGGAGTTCGTACGCCACGACTACCCCGATCCCGTACGGCCGAAGCGGCTGTTCGATGCCCTGTGGCGTCCCGCCAAGGGCACGGTGGTCCGCGGCCGCCTAGTGCTCGCCGGCCGTGATCACGACCCGAGTTTCACCTGGGAGATCATCGCCGAGGCATCCGGGCCGTGGGACTGGACCTGGTCCTCGCCGGCCGCCATGTTCTGGCCGAAGTCCCGCGACTGTACCTGGGACGCGGTCGGCGCCTACGGTGCCCGCTTCTACCGCACCACCACGTTCGTCGACACTCCCGCGATCGCGGCGGACAGCGTCCGCACCGCGCTCGACGCGCAGGCCGACATCCACGTACTGACCACCAACGACGAGCCGGACCGTCCCGAGCACCAGCTCGTTCCGCTGGTGCGCTACCTCCCGGCCGGCTTCACCGGCCGGGTCATCGAACAGCGCGTCTCCCCCCAGGTGCTGGACGCGGTCAACCGCGAGCTGGCTCCCTCAGGTCTACGTCTTCCGCCGCAGGGCGCCGTCATCGTGCCCTCGCGACCGCTCCTGCCCCGGACCGACCCGGCGGACCTGGTGGTCCCCCTGGCCCGCTTCAGTCAGGGCCGGCCCCAGGCTCTTATCGACGCCGTCATCCGTCACGCCGCGATCCCGCGCCAGGCGGGCCCGGCTCAGCACCGGCACGTCGAACTGCTGCGCTCGCAGTTCAGCGTGATGCCCGACGAAAAGGTCATCGACGAGCTCGAAGAGGGTCTGAAGACTGCCAAGACCCAGCTCACCACCGCCCGCCAGGTCGTCGAGAGCCTACGTACGGAACTGGGCAAGACCACCGTGCTTCTGGGCGATGCCCAGCAGGAAGCTCAGACTCACCGCGGCGAGCTCCTCGAGGTCCGGAGGGCCCTGGAGGAGTCCCGCACCGCCCTCGCGGAGGCCGTCGCCGCCCACGATCAGCTGCGGGACTCCGTGCAGAGCAGCGACGCCGGGAGGGCCGTGCGGGATGCGGAGGACCGGCGGGACGCAGCGGAGAGCGAGACGGAAACAGCCGAGGAACTCCTCGATGAGCAGGCCCGGGAGATCGCCTGGCTGCGCTCCCGCCTCGCAGCCGCCGGGCAGCCGGCCCCGGAGGAACCGCCGCAGACCACCTGGCCCGCCTCCTGGGAAGAGCTCGTCGAGCGGACCGCGGCCGAGCTGGACCGGATCGTGCTCGGCGACGTTCTGGCGACCTCCCGGCCCTTGCGCGGACACACCTTCGAAACGACCTGGCTGCGCCGGACCTGGGAAGCCCTGCGCGCCCTGGACGCGTACGCCCGCGCAAAGAGCGAGCACGGACCGGAGATGCTGCCGCACCTAAGCGCGTACCTGTCGTGGAGGGATGCCTCGGTCTCCCTGCCGCGCGGCCGGTACTCGGCGAACGAGTCCCAGCTGGTGCTGACCACCCCGAAACTCCGGGACGAGCGCATGCTCCCCGTCCCCCGTGACGTCGACCCGAGCAGCCGCGTCCTGATGGCGGAGCACATCCGGATCGGCTCCGGGCGACCGCCCGCGCCCCGGCTCCACCTCTACGACAGCAGTGCGAATGACGGCCGGATCTACGTGGGACATATTGGCTCTCACCTCCGCAACGCTCACACCAACTAGGGTCGCCGCAAGACATCCTCGTCCTCGCGGTCGTCTGCCCGCAGGCGTGCTGGCCGGGAGTGGCCGCCGCGGGTTGTGGGGCGTGTGAAGCCGCGCGCATCGGCAGCTACCGCCCGTGCAGGGCCCGGTGTCTCGTGTGCACGATTCCAGGATCCGCCCCGGCGCGGTAGGCGAAGATCGGGGGCATGAGTTTGTGGGGTATGGGTGAGGAGACAACGACCGCGGTCATGGGCGCCGCTGGAGCGGTCGTGGGGGCGGCGCTCACCGGGATGTTCACTGTCCGTGGTGCGCGGCGGCAGGCGGCAGCCGCTGTCCAAGCCGGACTCGCCCAGGCTGCCAGCGCCTACCTCGGGCCCCTCGACACGGCTCGTCGCGCGGCGCAGAGGGAGGCCTACGTACGGCTCCTGACGGACGCCCAGCGCTATGCCAGCGAGGTGCACCCGGTCCTCCGGATGGCCAGGGCCCTGGACAGAGCCGTCGGAAACACGGCCAGACTCTCCCGCAGGGACGCCGAGGTGGAGGCCGCGGCGGAGGCAGAATTCCGGGCGCGCATAGCTGCGGTGAACAGAGAGAACCCCGTGGCCGCGGCCGTCCAGCACGTGGAGCTCGAAGGGCCCCCTGAGGTGGCTGAGGCCGCGCGTCAGATCCACACGGCCGCCACTGTCCTCTTCCGTACGCTTCGACGAGCAGGGCATTGCGATCATGGGGCCGAGGGCCCCGTCCGGCCCGACCGGGAGCGCGCCTTCTCACGACACGAGGAGCTACTCACCGCGATCGAGCGGTTCACGCAGGCCGCGCAGGAACACCTGAACCGTCGGGACCACCCGAGCAGCGAGGAGCGGCCCCGGCGGTGGGCGCGGGTACCGTCGTTCCTTCGTCGACGCAGCGCCGTTCAGACACCCACGTGAGCGCTCACCGTCCGGTCATCGCGGCTACTGGCCGGGCTGCACTTTCACGATGCTGATGTCCGTCGCGGCGCCCTCAGCTTCCAGAGTCCTCTTGCGGTCCTCAGCGCTGGGCAGGTCGTAGCTCACTGCCGACGTGCGCTTCTTGCCGCCCTGCACCCACTGGACTCGGTAGTTGACCATGATGTTGCTCCTCCGTCGGCCTGGTGTGCGGCGACCAGCCGCGATGCCACAGCCTCGCATCCAGGACTGACAGCGTGACCACGCCCGGGGCCAGGAGGAGGCGGGCGCCGTGGTCGTGACGCTGGGGCGGGGACGTCGCAGAGCTTGGAAATTCGAGGTGATCACCTCTGCGCCTCCCCTACCCTGCCGGACACCGACAGCCCCTCACGAGGAGGACTCCCTGATGCCGAGCAACCCCGCTGTGCGCCCGGAGATCATCGACTTCTACACCCGGTCCGACGAAGCCGCACGGCTGCGGGCCACCGCCACAGGCGCCCTGGAGTACACGCGCACCCGCGAGTTACTGCGCCGCCACCTCCCACCCACGCCGGCCCGCGTGCTCGATGTCGGTGGCGGTCCCGGAACCCATGCCCGGTGGCTTGCCGAGGACGGCTACACGGTCCACGTCGTGGACCCCGTCTCCAAGCACGTCGCCCAGGCCGCCTCGATCGACGGCGTCACGGCCGAGCTGGGCGACGCCCGCCGCCTTACCGCCGCGGCCCAGACCTACGACGCCGTGCTGCTCTTGGGACCCCTCTACCACCTCCACGACCGGCACGACCGGATCCTCGCGCTGACCGAAGCCGCCCGCGTGGCCCGCCCCGGCGGACTTGTCGCGGCAGCCGCAATCTCCCGCTACTCGCCCCTCCTGGACTACATCGCGACCACCGGTCTCACCGAGACTCCGATCCAGGACGGTGTCCGCGACACCCTGGCCCAGGGCCGCTACGCCGGACAGCGCGGCTTCACGGTCGCCTACTTCCAGACCTCCGCCGAGCTGCGCGCCGAGGTCACGGACGCCGGCCTTGCCGACCCCGCCCTCTACGGAATCGAAGGACCGGGCTGGGTGGCGGTCAAGGCCATCGAGAAGTACACCGGCGCCAACCTCATGGGCACGGACATGTACGACGCGGCCCTCGCCGCGGCCCGCCTCGCGGAACCGCACGCCACCCTCACGGATGCCTCTGCGCACATTCTCGCCATCACCCGGCCCCGACCGGTCTAGCCTCTCCTTATGACGCTGCTGATCGTGGGTGGGTCCGGACACCTGGGCACCGAGCTGGTCCGCCAGGCCGTATCGGCCGGGTACCTGACGGCCGCGACCTGCGCGACCAACCCCGGGACCGTCCCGAGAGCCACCTGGTACCGCCTCGACCTCCGGGACCCTGGAAGCGTTGAGGAGGTCGTGGCCGAGTCCAGCCCGCACGTCATCGTCAACGCGTCGAGTGGCGGGGCGAACTGGGCGGTCACGGCCGAGGGGCCCGTCCGCCTCGCGCTCGCTGCGGCGAAGGCCGGAAGCCGGATGATCCAGGTCTCCAGCGACGCCGTCTCTCCGGCAAGACCCGCACTCGCTACAACGAACAGTGCAGGCCGGACCCCATCACCCCGTACGGGGCGGCGAAGGCCGCGGCGGAGACTGGGGTGCTCCTCGTCCATCCGGACGCGGTCGTCGCCCGCACCTCCCTGATCATCGGTAACGGACAGTCCGAACACGAACGGACCGTTCACGGCCTCGCCGCCGGCACCCGCGAAGGTGTCCTCTTCGTGGACGACTTCCGGTGCCCAGTCCACGTGAACGACCTGGCAGTAGCCCTCCTGGAACTCGCGTCGGGCGCCACCACCGGCATCCACCACCTCGGTGGCAGCCAGGCCGTCAGCCGCCATGAGCTCGGCGTGCTCATCGCCCGGCGCGACGGACTCGACGCATCCCGGCTTCCCACCGGGCTACGGGCCGACAGCACCCTCCCGGGGCCCGTCGACGTCCGGCTGGACAGCCGCGAGACCCAGCACGGACTGCGTACGATGCTGCGCGGCGCCCACGAGTTCCTCGCCGAGGCCTGAACACCGAGGCACGGTCACCGCGCGCCACCCGATCCGGCTGCGCAGCGATCGTCGGGGGCTTCGAACCGGGGGCGCCGCGAAGGCCCGTGGATTTGCGGCGCGAGCGCGGTTACTTCTTCGCCTTCGCCTTCTCCACGGCGCCGGGAAGGTCCTTGTCGACGAGTCCCGGTGAGCCGGTCAGCATCACCATCACGTTCCCGGCCCGCACCGCGACCTGCTTGAGGATCGTGGTGGAGGTGCTGGTGGTGATGGTCATCGTCTGCGCGTACCGCTCATCGCCGATTCCCTCGGGTGCGGCCGTCTTGCCGATCGCGATCTGGACCGGGGTGGTGCCCGTGCTCATGGTGAATGACGGGCAGGAGGCGTACGCGGCGAAGAGGTCCTTCGTGCTCTTCGACAGCTTCGCCGGGGTGTCGCTGTACAGCTCCTCCCCCAGCGTCGAGGAACTCGTCGAGCCGGCCGTGTAGGTGAAGGACGTCTTCGCCTTGACCGCGAAGGCGGGGGCGCCGCCGCCCAGCTTCTCCAGGGCGGGGCAGCCCGTCAGACCGATGTCGTCGCGGCGGGTGGTGTCCGTCGCGGGGGTCTCGAGGTACCCCTGGCCGAGGTCAGCGGCAGTCAGCAGCCGCAGTCGCAGATCCGACTCGCTGACGGGCGGCGTGGTGGTGTCCTGCATCGAGCCGAGGATGGTGTCCTTCCCGCTGGCCGCGGGTGAGCCCTCACCGGAACTGCTGCAGCCGACCGTGCCCAGAGCGACGAACGCGGCCAGGGCGAGTCCGGTTATCCGGTTGTTCATGGAGACTCCCTGGGTGTGTAGGGGCCGACTATAGCCAGAGCCCGTTGCTGCCCCGGAGGCCAGGCACGCCCATCCCGCGCTGGGGCACTGGCTGATCCCGGCCGCGCTCGACGTCCCCACGGGCGGTCCCACAGGTTTGTCACCCCGCGGATCCTGATCTTGCGTTGCTCACCAGGTGGAATCCGGAATCCTGGAGCGGTATTCCCGCGAAGGCGGTGTTGCGTCTCGTCGACCAGATCCGGCATACTCCCAAGCCATATTGGAATATTCACTGGTGGGGGCAACTGTGGCACGTTATCCGAATCCTTTCGCGGCGATCCGCGCGTCCTGGATCCTCAGCCGGGCACGGCAGCGCAGCCAGGGCCTGAGCCAGACCGAACTCGCCAACTGGATGGGCGTCGGGCAGGCGGCCCTGAGCAAGTACGAGGGCGGATCCAGGGAACCCTCCTTCGCCGAGCTCCAGCGCCTCGTCGCCGGCACCGACTTCCGCCTGGAAGTACGGCTGCGCCCCGAGCCCCGGCGCGCTGCCCGCAACGAGAACGCCCACCGCGGCGACCCAATGCCGTTCGCCGCAGACCTCCACGTGTCCCGCAGGCTCCCGGCCCAGCTCTCACCGGCCAGCGGCCACCTGCCGCCTTCCGAGGCCGACGGCCCCCGGCTGGAAGAGGCACTGCTCCACCTCTACGAGGTGGAGGCGCTCACCGCGGACCTGCGCCGTCCCGAGGACCGGCTCCAGTACGCCTACGAGCGGTTCCACCACGAACGCGACCGCGACCTGATCCACCAGATGCTGCCGCTGGGCACCGGAGCCGGCCGGGCCGCTCGGATCCTGGCCCGCGAAATCGACCGCGCGATCGACCGGGAGACCGACCAAGAGACCGACCGGCCCAGTGGACGCCGATCCGAGCGGCGTCAGCAGAACGACCCGCGGGCCGCCCGCCTCACCTGGGCGTACATCGTGTGCTGTCTGCGCGCCGAGGAAGCGATCTGCCGGGAACGGGCCACCCGCCTCCACCGTGCCCTGGACGCGGCACAGCAGCGTCGCCGGGCCCAGATCCGTGTCGAGGACGCCGAGTTCATCGCACGCACCAGCGGCGGACCCAGCATCGTCGCCGAAATCGACCAGGCTAAGGCCGCGCTCACCAGCGCCGACCAAGCATGCGTCGACCACGGCCGCAACGGCGGAGGCCACGATGTCGGACTCTCCGGGGAGCGCTACATCGCCGCCGAGCTCACCGAACTCGCCGACCGGGCCCGCGCCCTGTACCAGGAGCTCGCCCGTGAGCCGGCGTTCGAGACCTGGCGCACCAGCCACGCCCCCACCGATCCGCTGTACGACGCCTGGCTCGACGGCGACCTGCGTGACAGCCCTGCCCCGCCCCGCCTCTACGCGGACTGGAACGCTCTGGCAGCGGACCACCGCGGTCTCCTCGCGTCCGGGCAGCAGCAGCCGGGAGGCACGGAACGCCTCGTCACCGACCCCTTCGGACAGCAGTGGCAGGTCGTCCTCGGCACCCGGCCCGACAGCAACCCGGACGCGACTGCGTATGTCACTGCCGCACATGTCGCTGAAGACGGTCAGCAGACGGGCCCCGTCTACCTACTCGCAGCCGAAACCGACCACGCGCGGGCCGCTGACGCGGTCACCACCGGAGCGGCATCGCTGTCCGCCGTCGCCGGGATGCTGCGCAACGCGTCCCGGGAGCGGTGAGTTCCAGGAGCTGAGGAACCTCCGGGGTGGCCGCAGCTATGCGGCCACCCCGGCACCAGGCGGACCGCACGTTGGACCCGCCGCAGGCGTTCCGCCGTACCGCGCCCGGCGCAGACCTCGGCCACGAGCCCCGGACAGAGGACTACCAGAGGGTGTCCTCCTCGAACTTCGGCGCCGGGTCGCTCCGGCCGGGCAGCCCCGGTGGTACCGCCGCATCCGCCAACTGCTCCCAGGTGTCGAAGCGGGCGGCGAGCCGCAGCAGGAGCAGCGCGGTCGTGTGCGCGTCGTACGCGGCCCGGTGGCGATTCCCGGGGACGCCGGTCAGGTCGATGTCGTGCCGCGCGAGGAGGGCGTCGAGGCCGTACCCGCGTTGCCCTGGGTCTGCGGCCCTGGCCAGCCGGAGCGTGTCCACCACGCCCGCCGGAGCCCAGCCGGGCAGATGCCGCCGGAGCACCCCGTAATCGACGTGCGCGCTGTGCGCCGCGATCCACGCGCCGTCCAGCAACGCGAGGACCTCACCTGCGACCTCGTCCCACCGGGGTGCTTGTGCGGTCATCGTGTTGGTGATCCCGTGGATACGGGAGACCCGCGCGGAGATCGGGACCGGGGGCCGGACCAGCCACTGCCGCACCCCAGAGGGCACCACCTCGCCGCCCTCTACAGGGATGACCGCGAGCTCCACCAGGTCGGCCGGGCTGCCTCCGTTGCCTTCGACATCGACCACGAACATCCGGCCGGGCCAGGGCCCGGCCGCACTCGTGGCCCGCGCGCCTTCGCCGACGCCCTGGGCTGGCTTCGCGGTGTCCTCGCTCATGCCGGGACCATATCCCCAACCTGTCCGGAGGACGGGGAGTATCCCCGCTGGAGCAGGGGCGACGCCGTGGCCATATTCCCGGCCGACGCCCCCAGGGGCCATCCCCGCCGAGCGGGGACAACAGCTTTGGTGGGCCGCTTACATGCGGGGCAGTTCCCCGCGCAGGGCGGCGAGACCCCATTCCAGGTCCGGGGCGCTCAGCTGCTGCTCCAGGGTCGCCCGTTCGAGCAGTGTCGCCGTGTCGAGGATCTGGGCGTCGAGGCGGCGGATCGTCTCGAGGTTGTCGTCCAGCTCCCTCAGGCTGCTTCGGCGAGATCCGCTGAGGCCGGGCAGAGCAGCCCACCGCGCCGACTGCGCCTCGAACAACTCCAGGTCTTCCTGCCGTGCGGTGCAGTTGCGCTTGACCCGGGCCACGTCAGCATCGGTGAGGACGCCGGGGCGGCCCAGCCCCTCCTTGAGGGTCTCCGCGAACTGCACCACCTCCTGCTTCCACGCCCCGGTGTGGCGTAGGAACTGCGAGAGCTTGGAGATCGGGTGGTCGATCGGCTTCTGCTGCGGCATGTTCCGAAGGTATCGGCCCGGCAGCCGCCACGAGAGCGGTTCGTGATTCCCAGCGCGGGTAGCCCGCCGGCGGTGAGTTGACCGCTCCCCCGTTCACGACCACCGAGGTGTACGGCCCTCCTGCCGCCGCCGCGCCCTCGCCGCAGTCATCGACCGGGCCGCCCTCTCAGCCTCATCGGCTTCGAGGCCCGGGGCCGCGCCGCGATGATGCCCGGCGGCCCGACCTCGGGCCTGGGACTGCCGAGGCGTTCCGGAGTCCTTGTCTATCGCGGCGCTCACATGCTGGCGGACTGCTGCTGGTGGGGCGCGGCCGCGGTGGCGCGGGCGACGACGGAGGCACGGGTCGGTTCGGCCTGGGCTGCGACCTGGCCGGTGATCTCCCGGCGGATCACGGTCTCCTCCGCGCGCTCCTGCGGGCTCAGCGCGGATCTGCGGTCCACTTCCGCCGAGGCGTCGTCAGCCTGCCCCCGTAGTTCGCTGGCCTGTCCGCGGAGTTCGCTCGCGCGTGCTTCCTTGCGTTCGACGTCCTCGCGTTCGCTGTTGGCGGCCCGCGCGACGACTTCGTCGTCGGCGCCCATCTCCCGGAGCGAGGCGGCCAGAGAGCCGCCGCCCGAGGCCTCGTAGTTCTCACGCATCCACTGCGCTTCGCGGTCGGACTCCGCGGCGACGGCATCGGCGGCGTCAGCGAGCTGGCGGGTCTTGCCCGCGGTGACCATCAGCTCGTGGTCGGTCATGAGCGACTGCGGTGACGCGTTCGCGATCCGGTCCGCGGCGTTCTCGGCCTGCTCGGGGAGCAAGGCCTGGAGGCCGGCGGCCGGACCGGTCGCCTCCACCGCGAGCGGGTTCGGGCGTGCGGGGGCGATCTCCCCGGCCCACGCGAGGATGTTCTGGCGGACCTCGGCGGCCCTGGCCGGGTCCAGGTCGTAGGCGGCGAACTTCTCGTCGGGGATCTCGGCGACCTTGCCGAGCTGGGAGCGGAAGACGACCTCGGGCGCCGGGTGGGGGTTCGCCGCGAGGTACTCGTCGACGGCCTCGGCGCCCAGGACGACGTTCATCTCGTTGAGGTCGACGTAGTCCTTGGCCTCGGTGCGCCACGCCAGGGCCTCGGACTTCATCTGCACGCAGTCCTGCACGGCCATGACCCGGATGCCGTCGCGGTCCTCGGGGAAGTAGTGCATCTCCATCGGGACCATCTGGATGGTCACCGGCTCGGCGTCGGCGCTCGCGGGGTCGCTCACGCTCAGGTTCGCTGCCTGGTCCAGGCTCCAGACCTTCTCCACCTCGACGTGGTAGCCCTCATCGGTCAGCGCCGTGATGACTTCCTCGCGGGCCTGGACCGCGCCCTCGCCGACGTCGGGCATGTTGAACAGGTCGATGTCGTCGACGGGCCGCTCGGCCAGGCCGTGCGCGCGCAGGGCCATGCTGCCGGCCAGCGCGTAGTCGTACTTCTCCCCCACCGCCTCCAGGGCGATGCGGGCTATCCGCCACTTCTCCTCTTCGTTCACCGCTCACTCACCGCCCGGCGAGCTGGGGGAAGCGCCGCTCCCACACCCGCATGACCGGCGCCTCTGCCAGACCCGGAGCCCACAGGGACTGCAGGAGGGAGACGTTCAGGAGCGCGGACTGCTGCTCGGCGGTGCCGTCGGCCAGGACGGTGCGGTACAGCTCGCTCACGGCACGCGGGTCGGCGAGGTCAACTTCGGCGGGCACCGCGTCGCGTACGAGGTCGGCGGGGACGCGGACGGTTCCGGTGGCCGGTCCCGCCAGCACGGCGAGGTCGTCGACGACGGCGAAGCCGTTGGAGGCCCGCCAGCGGCTGAGTTCGGGATCGGACAGGGCCTCGGCGATGTCGGCGGCGAGCCGGCCTTCGGCGACCGCGTGGGCGCGCAGCTCCTGCTGGACGGCGCGGCCGCGCTGCCCGCGCTCGCGGGGAATGGGGGTGCTCATCTTCAACTCCAGGTGATGGTGGGGGCGGACGGGCCGGGCCGGGCCTAGGAGGCCTGTCGCAGGTCCTGGGAGCCGGCGAGCCACTTGTACCCCTGGCGGTGGGCCATCGTGATGTCGCCCTCCTGGACGTCGTCGCCCTGCGCGAACCGCCACAGCAGGGAGCGGAGCTGACCGGCGCCCGCGGACGCCACCTTCCCCCGGTCGCGTGCGGTGCCGACGAGGACGTGCGCCAGGGCGGCGACGTCCGCCTGCACCTCGTGTAGCTCAACCGTGGCGGTCCTCTTGCTGCGCAGGACGCCGCCGGAGGGCTGGACGATGGAGACGGCGGCCAGGTCGCGGGAGACGGGGACGTCACGGGCCGGGTAGGGGACGGCCCAGTGCGCCGTCAGCCAGGGCGTGACGGTCTCCGGGACGCGGATGCTCCAGCGGCCTGACGCGTCCTGGCGGGCGACGGCCGTGGACAGCACGGCGCGCCTCGCCTGGTGCCAGGCGCTCTCGTTGCCGCCGAAGGCGACGGCCGCCGGCCGGTCGGGCAGGATTCCGAACAGCGGGAACGGGGCGGCGATGTCCATGACGCCCAGGACTCCGTCCCGGCGGGGCCAGCCGGGCTGTGCGGGCTCGGCGTCGGCGATGCGCCACCACTCGTCGGGGTAGTCCAGCTGGGGCCGGGCGAACGGCCAGGCCAGCACCTTGGTGAACTGGTTGCCGGTGGCGTCGCGGCCCAGCAGCATCGCGACGCACTGGGCGAACGGCGGGATCTCGAGCCGCATCGCCAGCTGGCCGCGGAGTATCTCACCGTTGCCCTCGGCGAAGTCGATGGCGGTGGCCCACCGCGGCCAGATACGCCCCTCGGGCTCGACGGCGGTGGCGGACGGAACTGGTGCGGTCACTGGCCTGCTCCCTGTCGGATCATCTCGTCGAGGCCCGGATGCCTGATGGCCGGGCCGGTCATGGCGTCGGAAACCTTGCTGTGGATCTCGAAGGCCCGGTCGGAGTCCTTGAAGTCCCTTACGCGCGGGTCGGTGTGCTTCTGCGCGTTGCACTCCTGCAAGGTCACGCGCGGCACCGTCCGGTAGAGGGCGTCGATCCACTCCACCTCGGCGGTGTCGCGCTTGTCGCCCGGGCTGTAGGTCCGCACCCAGGACACGAACAGGGCGGTCAGCAGCTCCCGGACGTCGCGGTGCTGGTACCAGCAGGGGGTGATGTGGGTCAGGGTCCACGGGTAGGTGCGCACCAGCCACTGCACCCAGGCCCGGAGCTCGGCCAGGCGCTCGCGGCGCACGGCCGGCTCCATCACCTCCCAGATCCACCCCGACAGGTCGACCTCGGGCTCGTCCCCCTCCTCGTCTAGGTCGGGGTCGAGGATCTCTCCGGTGGTCTCGTCGGCGAGGACGTCCCCGCCGTAGGCCTGTTCGTCAGGCACGTGCCAGCTCCTTGCGTGCGGGGGTCTCGTTGATGAGCTGCTGGAGGTCCTTGTCGGCGTACATCATCCGAAGGCGGACACGGACCGGCCTCTGGTTGCCGTACTGGACGACGGCGGTGCCGTCCTCCAGCTGCTGGAGCGCGTGGATCGGCGCGAGGTCGCGCTCGCTGACCGAGGCCGTAGTGGACTGGCCGCCGTCGCTGCTGCGCGTGACCGTGGCCCGCTTGACCTCGGCGCGCCCGAGCATGGTGTTGAAGTACTGGAGCGTCTCGGGGTCCGCGACGCCGGGCAGCAGCATGCGCAGCGGGGAGGCGGAGAAGACGGTGTTGGCCTTGTCGTCGCCGAGCGAGGTCCGCAGCTGGCTGAGGTCGTGCCAGATCGTGAGCATCACGATGCCCTGGCCGCGGCCCGTAGTCAGGACGGTCGCCAGGTCCGGGTAGCGCAGCACGTTGCCAGCCTCGTCGATCAGCAGACCGAGGGCGGGTGAGAGCGGCTTGCCGGTGCGCCCGTACTGGGTTTCGGCCGCGTGGATCACCGAGGCGATCAGCGCGGTGATCAGCGGCGCGTACCGCTTGCTGTCCGAGGCGGAGGCGACGATGGCGATGGTGCCGCCCTGCGCGATGACCTCTTCGACGGAGAAGTCGCTGCACGCGGCGGACTCGCGGACGGCCACGTCCTGGTAGACGCGGGCGATCACGTTCAACGTGAGCTGCACCGATCCCTGGCCGTCGGCGTGCAGGCGGCGCCAGGGGGAGGCGTAGTCCTGCGCGGCCTCGGTGAACCCGGCGTCCAGGAGGACTCCTTCGACGATGTCGACTGCGTCCTTGCCCAGCGAGGCCCAGCGGCGGAATCCGGTGATGCCCTCGCCGGAGGCGCGGGCGGCCAGGAGCAGGCCCTTGACGATGGGCTGCGCCTGCTCCAGCCACGTCTGGGCTTTCGGGTCCGAGCTGTTGGAGGATGCCTCGGTCAGCCACTTCGCCATGTCGTCGGCGTTCTGCTCGCTCTTGCAGTAGTCCACCGGGGACCAGCGCGAGGTCTTGCGCCCGGGTATCCCCTTGGGCGCCACCACGTGCACCGGGCCGAGGTGGGCGCGGCGGGCGTAGATCATGTCGAGGTCGGACGCCTTGACGGTGGTGATGACGAGCGGCCCGCTCCATTCGAGGGCGTTAGGCAGCAGCAGACCCATCGACTTGCCGGAGCCCGGGACGCCGAAGGCGAGCCCGGACAGGCAGGGTTCGCCCGCGACGAGCTTCTTCGACACGATGCCGCGCCCGGCGACCAGGCGGTCGGCGCGGGCCGCGGGGTCCTGTTCGGCGCGCAGGTGCTTCTCCACCCGGCGGCCGCCCCAGGTCGCGCCGTCGCCCTGGCGTTCCCACGGCTTGAGGACCAAGGCGGCGACCGGGGCAGCGACTCCGAGCAGGGCCCAGGGCCCGTACTGCATCAGGCCGCCGTTCCCGAGGAGCGAAGGTACGTCGGTCATGCGTTTCTCCTGGGGTTCGGTACGGAAGGCAGAGCGGTCCGGGCGTTTTTCGCCGCGGCAAGAGCGGCCCGGGTGCGGGCGACGCCCGCGGCGTGGGTGGCTGCGTCGAAGGCGGGTGCCGGCTCCAGCGAGCGGAACGCCGGCGGCGTCGGCGTCGCGAAGGCCTCGGCGTCCGGGGCCGGGCGGGGCGGTCCGTCCCCGGCGTCGGCCTTGGCCCGGTGGTGGTCCGCGCTGCGTTCGGCGCAGCGCGGGCAGGGCGCCCCGGTATCGAGGTTCACGGTGTCCTCGCAGCGGGGGTCCGGGCAGGCGCCGGGGCGCAGCAGGGCGATGGCGACGCCGATGGGGCGGGTCAGGGAGCCCAGGGCCGCCTTTGTGGCGTAGCCGTGTGCCCACCAGCGGCGCACGATCCGTGCGCACAGGTCCTGCGGCTGTCGTCCGGCCGCGAGCGCGGAGCGTACGGCGGCGTGCAGGGCCGCGGGCAGCGGCGAGGGCAGCAGTACCGTCAGCTGGACGGGCAGGCAGTCGAGGACCTCGCGTACGGCGGCGGTGGTCACCAGCTCGACGTCCTCCGGCAGCGGCCTGCTCTCTGCGCGCGGTGCGGCGGACGGGGTCGGGGGTGCGGCGGGCGTGGGTGTGCCGGGTGCGTGGTCGGGCTCCAGCGTCAGGGTGAGCGCGTCGGTGTGCCGGCCCCGTACAGTCTCGTGTTCGACAGCCGTGAGGGGGGTGGGGTAGGCGTAGAGGTCGGTGGCCCACCGGCCGCCTTGCGACTCGTACTTCACGCGGAGCAGGAATCCGGCGCCGGTCAGGGCCCGGGCTGCGGAGTGCAGCCGCCTGGCGGGCAGCGCGTACTGCTCGGCGAGGGCGGCCAGGGTGATGGCCTGCCCGTCCTCGTACTCCAGCAGGACGGTCAGGAGCAGGGCCGCCGCGCCGTCCAGCCCGTGTGCGCGCAGGAGCTCCTTCTGCACGGTGCCGCCGGACGGGCGGCCGTGGAAGATCCTCATCGCTCTCCTGGGGCGGGGTGGACGGCGAAGCCGTCGCGGACGGGGTGGCCGGTCAGCGGTTCGTACTGCTGCTCGCGGCAGCAGCGGCAGGTGAAGAACGCGCACCCGCCGGCCCCCGGGGCGGCCCCGGGGCGGAGGGCGGGTGGGCCTGCTCGAAGACGAGCTGCCCGCGCAGCGCGGGCGGGGTCAAGGAGCGGCCCTGGACGGTGTTCACGCGGCGGACAGTTCGGCCTGATCGAGATCGTCCGAGGACGCGGCGGTCTCGGACATGGCGTTCGAGGAGAAGCACAGCTGCTGCTCCGTGGTGGTCAGCAGGTGCTGGACGCCCGGGTAGACGGTCTCGCCGACCTTCCACAGCGCCACCCCGCGGCGCAGCCGCGGAATGTGGTCGGCCGTCCAGGCCGGCAGGTTCAGCCGGGTGACGACCTCGCGCGCCTCGTCGGCCTTCATGGAGTAGACGACCAGGGTGTCGGCCATCTTCAGCGCGGCCGCCGTCTCGGTGGAATCGTCCACGTCCGAGAGGTGGTGCACGATGAAGATGCAGGACAAGCCGTATCCGCGGGCGAACTTCAAGAACTTCTCGAGCAGCCGCGCCAACTGCGGTGTGCCGAGGATGTGCCACGCCTCCTCGAAGATCAAAATTCGTTTGATCTGGTTGTAGCCGAGGCAGCCGGTGTCCGGGTTCCCGCCGCGCTTCCACGCCCCGGAGGCCGGATCGGTGACGGTTCGCTCGTGCGCGTCCGGCGGGGTGCCGCACTCGCATTCGCCGCGCAGCCACACCTCCTCCAGGAACACGGAGATGACGGCCATGAGGATGGTCATCGCCGCGCCGCCGGAGGGGACCCGGGCCAGGTCGAACACGATCATCAGGGCGTCGAGGTCGACGGACAGCGAGGTGGGTCCGTCGAGCATGCCGACGAGGTCGCCGCCGCCGGCCGCGTCGTCCGCGGTACCGCCGCACAGCCGGTCCAGGACGTAGGAGGCTTCCAGGCCGTCGGCCAGGAGGTCGTCCAGGCTGCGCTTCTTCGCGGCCGCGTCCTGCTCGGTGGGGTGGCGCAGCGCGAACGCGACGTCGGGCAGGACCGCGACGCGGTCCTCCGCCGCCGCCCGCTCGTTCGCCCGGCGCACCGCGATCCGCAGGGCAGACCCGGCGAACTCGTCCAGGCTGCGGTCCAGGCCCAGCTCGACGACGGTACGCACCAGCTCGACCTGGCGGCGCCCGCTGATCGCCGGGTCCAGCGGGTTGATGCAGGCCGAGCCGGGGCCGCCGCCGGGCACGAACTTGATGGGATCGGACCCGGTGAGCGCCCGGCACACCGCCGCCCACTCGCCCTCCCCGGACTCCTTCTGCTCCTTGGTGTCCAGAATCGCCAGGCGCCGGCCCATTCGGGCCTGCCGCAGCGCGTACGTCTTGGTCAGCGCGGACTTGCCCCGGCCGGTGTCGCCCATGACCAGGCAGTTCCCGCCGGGCAAACCATCACCAAAGATGGAGAAAGGACAATAAATGAAAGCTTTACCACTAAACAACTCCCGGCCCACGACCGTCCCGGCGGTGCCCAGGGTGGGCGGGGCGATCGGCAGGTACAGCGCCTGGGATGCGCGGGTGGTGGTGTAGAGAGGGCGCAGCGCCGTCTCCCGGGCGGGTGCGAACACGTTCACTTGCGGATCCCCCCTGCGAACGGCAGCGTGTTGGCGAAGGCACGGTGGTGCTCCAGGTCGAGCCACTCGATCCCCAGGTGGGAGGAGCGGGACTTGGCGCCGGTGTCGCGCTTGGCCTTGGCCAGTTCCTTCTCGGTACGCGCCGAGACGGTGATGTAGCCGACAATCGCCGCGCCGGCCGCCCCGGACGCGGCGAGCTCCATGCCGCGCTTGGCGGTGGCCTGCGTGGCGATCAGGTCGCGGGGGTCGATGTTGCGGCCCAGACGCATGTCACGCTGGATCTCGGCCTGGTTGTTGGTGTCCTCGCTGAGCATCCGCTTGACCGCCTGGTCGTTGGGCTCCAGGTGGGAGGTGATGGCGACGGTGCGGATGATGTCCGGCAGGCCGATCAGCAACGGCGCCATGAAGTCCGGTCCGACCGGCGTGTTGGGCCAGCTCACGACGGCGGCGGTGGCGTGGTACCAGCCCTCCGTCGAGTCCGCGGCCCGCGCCCGGAAGCTGCGCTGGTCCACGACCTCCACCTGGCGGGGGAAGGCATGCTGCATCGGCAGCGTCTCGTCCCAGATCAGGTGGTCCGGGTCGTACGAGTTCCTGATCAGCGCGGTGAGGGCACCGAGGTCCATCGGCGCGACCACGCGCAGCTCGGCGTCCTCGCAGCGCGCCCACAGCTCCTCGGCGGCCGCGGCCATCACCGCAGCGATGCCCTCGTCGCCCGACCCGCGGTCGTGCGACTCGGCGGCGAAGTCCTTGTTCCAGGACGCGTAGGCGATGACGTAGTAGCGGTGCTCCTCCGCGCTGGTGCTGACCGCGTCGGACAGCGCGTCGTAGGAGTGAGCCAGCCAGTCCGGAACCTTCGCCGTCGCGGGAGACTGCGCGCGCATCGCGATGTGCTGCTGGTGCGCCTTGGGGTCGGACTTGAGCTGGCGGGCCAGCACGGAGATCCGGTCGACCGGGTTGTCGGTGGAGTTCCCGAAGGAGTCCAGCAGGGATCCCCACCGCTCCAGGGCGAGTTCCTGCTCGGAGCGGTCCTTGCCCGCATGCCCGCGCGAGGCGATCTCCAGGGCGATCGTCACGCAGCCCAGCTCGGGCTGCAGGACGACCGCGATGTCTTGGCCTCGGACCGAGGCGGTGATCGGCCGGATCCCGGTGATGCCCGGCGCCGGCTCCAGCGCCTCCTCGGGGACGGAGCCGTCGCGCTTGACGCCCGCCTCCACGGCGGGGGACGTCCACATGCCGCCGGTGGCCGCCAGCGTCCGCTTGCGGTCGCGCTCGATCCGCCACCACTTGTACAGGGTGCGGCGCGAGGAGGCGCCCTTGGGCTTGTAGGGGACGAACACGGCGGCGGCCGCGATGCCCACGGGGATGACGACGGACGGGACCGCGAGCAGCGGGATGGCGGAGAAGAGCCAGGCGCCGAACACGGCGACCACTCCCGCGCAGACCAGGAGGACCTGCTCGCCGAGGTCCCGCTTGCCGACCAGACCGGTCGGCCGCGGCTTGCCGAAGACGTAGGTGCGCTCAGCCATTGAGGCTTCCACTTCCTCCGGGTATGGGCCGAACTGGTGCGGCCGGGGTGGACGGGGCTGACGGTGCGGACGGGCTGGACGGTGCGGACGGGGCGGGGACGGTCGGGGGCACCGCCCGCGCGGACGTGCCGCTCTGCCCGCTCGAAGCGGGCGCGGACGGCGGCGCCGAGGAGGAGCCCGTGCTCGGGCCCGGGACAGCCGGGGATCCGGCGCCTGAGGGGGCCGGCGGCGTGGGGACGGTGGAGGGTCCGCTGGGCGCGTGCGGCGCCCCGGTCGCGGCGGGAGAAGAAGATGATTCCCCCGCACCGCTGTTCGCCGGGACGACCGAGGAGCCGGCGGGGTCCGCCGTACCGCTTCCCGCGGGCGACGGGGAGGACGAAGAACTCTCGCCCTCGCCGCCCGGGCCGCTGACCGGAACCACCGCTCCCCCGCCCGCGCTGGAGGACGGAGCGCTGCTCGGCGTTCCCGTACCGCCGTTGCCGTTGCCGCTGCCGGACGGAGAGCCGGATCCGGGCCCGGGTCCGGTCTCGCCTCCGGCGCCCTGGTCGGCGATGGTGTCCGCGCCGTCGGCCTTGTTCTTGGCCATGTCCACGCCTGCCTTGGCGACCATGACGGCCGCGCCGACGGGCCCCGCGGCACCGGCGGCCTTGCCGGCACCGGCGCTCTGGCCGACGACGGAGTTCGTCATCCGCGCGTTCATCGCCGAGTTCGCGGCCTGCGCGGGACCGGGGACGGCCGCGGCCGGACCGGACTGTGCAGCACCCTTGCGGGTGTTCATCAGGTCGCCCATCTGGTCCCCGAAGGTGGGCAGCCACTTGTAGAGGCTGGCGCTGGAGAACACGGCGAGGTACAGCAGCAGAGCGCCCACCAGGAGCGTGTTGACGGCCTCCGTGCCGGAGCTGGTGTCGGTGTTCATGATCGCGGCAGCGAGTCCGAACAGCGCGAACAGCACCGGCTTGGACAGCAGCAGGGCCAGGAGCATGCCCATCCACTTCTTGGTCCGGCCCCACAGGTCACGGTCGACGAGCCCGGCGTTGACCAGCGGCCCGAGCGCGGCACCGATGTACAGCGCGCCGGCACGCACCAGCAGCTCGATCCACACCAGCAGCGCGGCCACGATGATCAGCAGGAACACGATGATCAGGACCATCGGCGTGTTCGTACCCTGCGTCTGGGCAATGACCTTGGTGAGCTTCTCGATGAAGGCCTTGCCCTCCTCGATGGCACTGCCCGCGAACACCTTGGTGATCTCATCCACGAGCCGGGTGAGGAAGACCAGGACCGCCGGGGTGAACGCGCTAACCACGACCTGGAGCAGGAGCAGCCCGACGGCCTCGGCCATCGCGGTGCCCATCGAGACACCGGCGACCACGCGCTTGCCGACCGCGACCAGCCACAGGATGAGCGTGAGCAGCGTGGAGACGCCGAAGATCAGGGCGTACTGCTTGAGGAACCCAGGGTTGGTGAAGTCCACCTTCGTGGTGGAGTCCATCAGCCCGATGATCTTCCCCAGGAACCATGCGGCCGCCTCGCCCATCTTCTTCGCGATGAAACCCAACGGGTCCGACACGAAGTCGGTGACCGCACCGACACCGCCGATGATGCCGCAGGCCTGCGAGACCCCGGGGATGTCGCAGGGCTCCGGGAGGGCTTGGGCGGCCGGCGCCGTGAAGAGCAGCCACAGCGGCGTCAGCAGCACGGCGGAGATCGCGGCGGGGACCCGGCGGATCGAGCAGCGCCGGTGGGCCCGGGACTGGTCGGCGCGGCGCCCGGGGGCGTCAGCCGGCGTACGGCGCCACATTCGCGTTACCTCCCAGCTCGCGGAAGGACTGCGGGGCGGAGGGCTGGCCCGCAGTCGCCTGCGGGACCAGGCCGGCGGACCGGGTGATGGTCACTGCCTTCCAGTCGCCGTCCACCCAGCGCAGCGTGTAGTTCCACTGGTTGAACTCGCTGGTCGGAGGGAGCTTGGAGTCGGCGGCGGCCACCCCGGTGACAGCGGCGGTCCACAGCTCGACGGTGGCGAGGTCCCCGCTGAAACTCGTGATCTTCGCCGACAGCGTCGCCTGCCGGTTGATGAGAGGATCACCGGCCGCGGTCTGCCCGTTCTTGCCCACGCCGAGCTGGGTCATCGCGGTCTCGGACTGCGCGTCGAGCGTCTTGAGACGCTGCTCCACGGACTCGGGGGCCATGACCACACCTGTGATCTTGTGGCGGACGTCCTTGTCGGCGAGGAACGGGGCCGTGGACTGCGCGGCCTGGAAGTTCGCGGCGGCCGCCTTGGCTCCGGCCTTGGTCCGCTCGTAGCCGACCGGCACCCCGTTCTTGGTGCGCATGCGCGCGGAGGCGCCGTCGCCGGGGACGCTGTCGTCCTCGCCCTTGTCCTTGCCCGCGGTGGCGGGCGAGGGGTTGTTGGACGCGGAGTTGCCCCCGTCGGAGGTGACGAGGTTGAGGACCAGCGCGGTCAGCGCGAGGACCACGACGACGATGACGGCAAGGGTCAGGGCCTTGGGGCGGCCCCGGCGGGGCGCGGGGCCGGCCGACCACGGCCGGCCTTCGGTGTTGGTGTCGTTGGTCATGGGATCGGCCTCAGATACCCATGCCGTAGACGAGCGTGAAGATGGCGCCCGCGCTCGCGACGAGGAACATCCCGACCAGGCCGCCGATGATCTGGCCCTTGCCGGTGTCGGTGTGCATCGTGCTGTTGCCGCTGCCGACCCAGCCCTTCGACTTGGCGATGCCGAGAAGGAAGGTGATCGCGGAGACGACCAGCACGAAGGCCGCCGCCACTCCGATGATCACCTTGGAGGTCGCTCCGAGCGCCCCGAAGGGGCCCCAGCTCGGCTCCACACCGCCGATCACGTCACCGACGCTGTCGGCCAGGGTTGTCCACTTGCTGTCAGAAGCCATGAGTTTGTCCTTCTATGAGATGAGGAACCGGTGCCCGGGACGGGTTGCCGGAGGCTGAGGGTGGGAAGACCGGGAGGAGGCGCTGGGGGCGGGTCAGCCGATGTGCCGCATGGCGACGATCTGGCCCTGCCACCAGGACAAGGACTTGACCCGCACGTTCAGGCCGGTCCTGGGCGCCTCGATGACCTGGCCGTTGCCCATGTACATGCCGACGTGCTCGGGGACGGCGGCGGAGCCCACGGAGAACAGCAGGTCTCCGGGGCGCAGCTGGCTGATCGCTGCGACCGGGGTACCGGAGTGGACCTGGTCGTAGGTGGTGCGCGGCAGGTTCACGCCGGCCTTGCCCCAGGCCATCTGCGTCAGCGAGGAGCAGTCGCAGCCGTTCATGCCCTGGTAGGGGAACTCGCAGGTCCCGCCCCACTGGTAGGGCGTGTTCAGCGCGGTCATCGCAGCCTGGATGGCCCGCGCCGCGCCGCCGGAGCCCGGGGGAAGCGGCACCTGGCCGTCGGGCAGGGCTGCCCACTTCGCGGCGAGGCTGGTGATCTCCTCGACGTAGCCGCGGGTCTCGTCGTATGGGGGGACGCCGTTGTAGTGCAGGACGGCGCCGTCGCCCGCGTTGTACGCGGCCAGCATGTTCTTCACGGAGTCGCCAGGGACGTTCTTGACGAGGTCGGCGAGCTTGCAGTCGTAGGCGACTGCGGCCGGGATCGCGTCCTGCGGGTTCAGGGGGTCCTTGACGCCGTCGCCGTCCCCGTCGACCCCGTACGACGCCCAGGTGCTGGGGATGAACTGAGCGATCCCCAAAGCGCCCGCGCCGCCGTCCGGCGGGTTGGGGCGGAACCCGGACTCCGTGAAGAGCTGCGCGGCCAGCAACGAGGGCGTGACCTGCGGGCAGGACTTCGCCATCGCCTTGTCGATGATCTTGCGCACCCAGTCCGGAACCGGGGCGTCGGCCGTGATCGACCCGCCCGGCCCGTTGTTGGACGCGCTCGCGCCACCGGCACCACCCAGCATCATCAGCAGGGCGAAGATCAGGATCAGGGAGATCGCGAACACGGCCGCGCCTGCCTGTATCAGCTTGCTCACGCCGCCCGCCTACGCGTACGGCAGCGCGATGACGCGCCACGTGCCGTCGGTACCGCGCTCGAGCTGGAGCGCGACCTGCTTGGTGTCGCTGGCCGCCTGGCCCTTCTCGGGCGCGGTGGTGAGCCGGTAGACGACGCGGGCCAGCGCGGTGGTGGCTGTGGGGGCCGGGGCCCCGTCGGGAACCGAAACCTTCAGGACCGTCGCGGTCACCGTGGTCTTCTCACGGGTCCACTGCTGCCACAGCGAGTTCGTGCTCGGCCGGGCCGTGCTGATCGACGCGCCCAGGTCCGGCGAGGCGTAGGCGGAGGCCCGCTTGCCCGCGTCGGTGTACGCGGCGTCCTTGCCTGGGCGCGCGTCGTGGCTCGCCCAGGCGGCCGTGAAATCGGCGGCGGCCTTCGCGATGTCCGCCGGCAGCTCGGCACCCTCGGAGGCGGCCGGGCCCTCGGGCACGGGGATCGTCCCGGCGCCGGGCACGGGGCCTGCGGCCGTCGCCGAGGACGGGGAGGGCAGCTCCGGCGGCGAGGCGACGGTGGAGGGTCCCGAGCCGCAGGCGGTGAGAGCCGCGCTCAGCGCGGCGATCGCGAACCCGGAGGACGCAAGACGTGAACAAATACGGATGGATCGGACTTCTGAGGGCATGGTGAATCCGTCTGCGGGCTCGGTGAAGCAGTGAAGGGGGTGCCGCCCGGAGGCCCGCGGGGGGTCGCAAGCGCCTCCGGGCGGCCGCTCCTGGTCCCGGCTGGTCAGCGCTGGGTCGCCCAGGAGGTCATGGGGCGCGGGGGAAGAAGACGCGGCAGGTGGGCCGCATGCCCGCCGCGCGCTACAGCAGGACCGAGCCCGCCGCCGAGGCCCGCCGCGCCGCGAAGGCGTCCGTGAGCGGGCGACCGGCGGATGAGGCCGGGAGCCGTGCGCTCAGGCCGCGGGCACAGAGCGCGGGAACGCCGACAGTCGCGTGCGGCCTGGCCGCGGACGCGGCGGAACCTGCCCGTCCGGCGATTGCCGGCGTCGCTGCGGTGGCGCCGGGCGCGGCCGGGCCTTTGCGCATGAGTGATCGCATGAAAAACTGCCCTTGTCATCCAGGGGACCGGGCCGCAGCTTCCTACGGCGAGACGGCTCAGTCCCCGGTGAACCGCATCCCCTCAGGGGATGCGTCCCGGTGTTCGGGGGGGGATCCGACTCCTCCCGAACACCGGCCTTGCTCGGGCTCCTTGATGCCGCGACAGCGCACGGCCCCTCCCCCGAACCCATCCGGCCCACGTCGACTGCTCACGTGCTTAGCGGGCTAGACGACGCGCAGGGTCAATGTGATGCGAGTCATCTAGCGGGCTAGATGGATATGGCCTGAACATACGTTGTCGCAGGTGGCGGCTGTCAAGCCGCTAAGTCGTAGATCACACCCTGCGCCCGGAACGGGCTATGTGTCACAAGATCGACTAGTGCGCTAGACAGGGACGGCTATGAGATGTGGCAGTTTATGTCTAGGGAGATAGATAATCGAACATGGGTAGTTCTGGCCTGAACTACCGGCAGCGGACTGGAGCGGCGAACACCTATGGCTGAAACCCCCACCGGCCAGCAGACCATGGCCCAGCGCCTGGACTTCCTCATCAAGACGGTCCACCCCCAGGGGCGCGGCCCGTACACCTACCAGGAGATCGCCGAGGGCACCAAGGAGCTGCCCGGCCCCTCCGTGTCACACGGCACCGCCCAGACCATCCACAAGGGCCACAACACCAACCCTGGCATCGACTCGATCCGCGCCCTCGCGGGCTTCTTCGGCGTCAGCACCGGCTACCTGGCCGACGGAGAGAACTCCGAGGCCGTCGAGAAACGGCTCGAAGAGCGCATCGCCCGGATCCAGGAGGAGACCCGCAGGGCGGCCGCGGTCGACGAGTTCGCCCAGGTCCTCGAAGACGAGAAGGCCCGAGCCGTCGCCTTCCGCCTCGGCGGACTGTCCGCCGGCGCCCTCAAGTCGGTCACCGGGATGATCAAGCACCTCCGCCAGGCCGAAGGACTCCCCGACGTCAAACCCGGCCGCATCCGCAAGGGCAAGGACTGAGCCACACGCCGGGCGCCAAACCGCCCTAAACCGGGATGCTCCTGACGTTGGAACATCTCTTTTCGGCCTTTCTGATACTTTCTTTAAAGTCGACATCGACAGGGCAGTACGCGAAACGGCGCGAAACGGTAGTTGATCTTCACGCCGGAGACAGACGCGAGAGTGAGTTCATGCGGTGGTGGAAGCGACCCGACAGCCAGTGCGCTGCTGTCGTGGACCAGCTCCACATCCCGCAGCCGTTCCACCTCGAAGCCTTCTGTGAGGCGATAGCCGCCCAGCGCGGACGGCCCCTGGTCCTGCTGCCCCTTGACGGACCGCCCGACCCGGCACTGCCCTGCGGAATCTGGCTCGGCCTCGACGTCGCGGACATCATCTTCTACGACGCCAGCGCGGCCGAGATCCTCAAGCGGCAGATCGTGCTGCACGAGATCTCCCACATGCTCCTGGGCCACGTCGCACCCGAGCTCGAACCGGTGCAGCAGCCCTCGGACGACGACCTCGCCGTTGTCTCCGAGCACTTCCACCGACTCCTGGCCCGCGCCCACACCGCGGTCTCCGCACTCGACCGCCCCGACCTGCCCCTCGCGGCCATCATCCGCGCCGAAGCCGCCCGGATCCGCTCCCTGGCGGCCCTGACCGAACCCCTCGACGAGGAACTCGGCCTCGACCTCGGCCGCATCGCGCACCTGATGGGCCGCAGCAAGTTCGCCAGCCCCCAGGAACACGCGGCGGAGACCCTGGCCACCCTCATCCACGAGCGGGCCAGCCGGCACATGAGCCACTCGACCTCCACCGAGGCCGAAGAACAGCTCGGCCGCCTCCACGACGCCCTCGGGCACCCCGTGCGGAACACCTGGTCGTAGCCCGTGGACATCCTCGAATACGCCGTCCTGACCATGCTCTGGACGGTGACGATCTGGCGCGCGCCCTCCGCTTTCCGCACCCCCAAACAACGCGCGCTCTGGCTCGCTTTCGCCGCGGTCACCCTCTCCATGACTCTGCGCCTGCCCGGCATCATGCACAGCATCGATACCTGGACCCGGACCAACAACCTCTCCACCCTCATCAAGCACTGGGTCGGCATCATCGCGGCCGGCGCGTTCATCGACTTCGTCGTCGCCATCGCCAGACCCGAACGCGAACGACGAATGCGCCCCCGCCACTACGTCGCCCTCACCACCATGGCCCTCATGGCCGCCCTCTTCCAGGTCCTCCCCCGGGAGCATGAAGTCACCGACTTCTTCGAGGAGACCACCGGCAACGGCTGGGCCACCGCCTACTACACCGTCTTCGCTACCTACCTCGGTGTCGCCATGGCCACCGCCACCCGCCTCTTCTGGGGCAGCGTCCGCCACGCCAGGGGCCTGTGCCTGCGCTTCGGCATCCGCCTCATGGGCATCGGCACCACCGCGGGAGCCCTGTACGCCCTCGGCCGCGTCCTCTACCTCCTCGGCCGCCTCACCGGCATCACCTCCCACACCGGCGACGAGATCGCCGACACCATCACCGACCTCCTCAAGTACTGCTCGATCAGCCTCATCCTCACCGGCAGCAGCATCCCCGCCCTCGGCGTCGCCTGGAGGACCATCCAGGACTGGCGCCACCTCCGCCAACTCCAACCCCTGTGGCGCGACCTCACCACCTCCGCCCCCGACATCGTCCTCAAGACCAAACTGCTCCGCGGCCCCCGACTCCAGCTCCACCGCTGCGTGATCGAAATCCGGGACGCAGGCCTCGCCCTCATCCCCCACACCTCCCGCGAAATCCGGGAAGCCGCGAACGACACCGCACGCACCGCCGGCTACGACCCCGAGACCAGCCCCGCCGCCGAAGCGCTCCGCCTGCGCGCCGCGCACCACGCCAAGATCTCCGGCGCGCCCATTGTCGAAGACGTCCCGGAACTCCGCACCGACGGCATCGACGACCTCGACTTCAACGCCGAAGTCGACCGGCTCCTCCAACTCGCCCAGGTCTACCACTCCCCCATGGCGGACGCCTTCCTCACCAGGATTCGCCCCCTCCACGGGTCCCGACGACCTGACCACACGCTGCTCTGACGAGCTCGCTACCTCGCCGTCTACCTCGCGGTTCGCCTGCAGTTCACTCTGCCCATGACGGCCTCGACCCGAGCCGGGGTCCGCGTGAGGCTGTGAAGCCGCTGTACGGCCGCCTGCTGACCGATCCTCACCCCCGGCGCCCTGCCCGACCCCAAACGCCTCATAGGCCCTCCCTGCCCCCACCGTGAGCCGTCTCGGCACCAGCTGCCCGAGGACCATCGCTGCGCCTTCCCGAACACATCCGCGCGCGCACTCGCGCGCGCGTCCTGTGGTTACGGTCCTACAGGTCCGTTGGCATTAGCCACGTCTTGCATCAGCCGGATATCGGGTAGGCATGGTTCAACGTAGGGCCCCCTAGGGCCCGGAGTGGTGCGCGAAGCGCAGAACCGTGACTGGGGGGATGATCCAACGCATCCAAGGCGTTGGCGGTGGGGTCTGGGGGGTGGCGGCAGCCCCCAGAGGGGGATAGCGGGCGCGTAGCGCTCGAAGCTTCGTCTAGTTGAGCTTCGTATGGTTCGCATTCGTATGGTTCAGGTTCGTCTAGTTACAAGGTCATTTTCTGACACCTCCGAGTACCAGAAAATGACATCTCCGAGTACCAGAATCTGGCACCTCCGAGTGTCAGAAAATGACCCTCAGGACCAGGAGGGATCCTGAGGGTCAAAAAATGGCACAGAGACTGACCTGCTGTTTTAGGCTTTCGGCCTGGTCTCTGTCCCGTGCAGGGGGGTGCGGGGTGCAGCATCCTGCGGTGGGCCCGGGCCTAGCAAGACGACGGAGGCCCCCCGCAGAACTACGGGGGAGCCCCCTCCTTGGCGAAACACCCTGCACCCCCCTGCAGGAGAAGGGGGGTACAGCATCCTGCGCTTGGGGCGCGCAGCGGTCCCGCCGGCTCCAGCACCCCCCGCAGAAGGCTGCACCCCCCTCCACCGGGGAGGGGGGTGCAGCCTTCTGCGTTCAGGTCAGTTCTCGTCAGCGGCCTCGTCGGCCTCGGACTCCGCTTCGTCGGTAGCCGTCCCGGCAGCGGCCTCGGAGGCCGCCTCCTTCTCGGCGGCCTTGAACGCGTCGTAGACCTCGGTGATGTTCGCCGGACCCCGGTAGCCGACCTCCGGCTCCTCGTGGACTGTGTATACCGTCTGGAGGCGCTGGGGGTTGTGCGGGTTGCGGCGCGTGCGCCACTCAACCGCCCCGATCTCCGACAGTTGTCCGAGGTACTTCCTCAGCGTGGTCTTCGACTTGATGCCGGACATGAACAGCAGCTTGTTCTGCCCCGGCCACACCCGCATGTCCCCGAAGCCGTCGGCGCGCTCCTGGTTCACGTGGATGAACAACGCCCAGTACAGGGTCTTCGCGCCGGGACTGACCTTCTCGGTGTCCGCGAACAGCACCCAGTCCGGGAGCTGGGTGAACGCGTACCGGCGCCGCCGACCACGGGCGTACGCCGCTTCACCCTCGAAGTCGTGGTCCTCGGGGCGGTTCTTCTCTTTGCTCATGCCGCCGTGCTCCCCGCGTCCTTGAGGACCTCCGGCGCCTCGACGCACAGGTGGTAGAGGTTCGGGAGGCGCGAGCCGGTGTCGTCGTGCTGGGGCTCGGCGATGATCGCTCCGGCCTTCTTGAGGCCGGCCAGGGCGTTCTGGACGGTGCGCGGCGACACGTTGCACAGCTGTGCCAGCTGGGTGATGGTCACGCTCACGGCCCCGGCCTTGGTCACGCTGGCCATGGCCGCGTAAAGCCACGCGTCAGCGCGGGCCTCGCGGATCACCCACTGCGGGAGGAACCCCATGGGGACATCGCTGGCCGGGGCGGGAGTCGCCTCCGGGCTGGCGTTCCCATCAGTCTTGCGCCCGAACTCGACCACCATCTCGTCGCCTCGGTCATCTTGTCTTGCCACTGCTCGTCCTTCCGAATCTGCTTCGGGAGTGACCTGGCTCACCCGGCGCAGGGCAGGGAAGAGGGGTACTCTCGAAGCACAGTCCAATCCGATAGGCCCCTTGCCGCCAAGCACCGGGGGCCTTTCGTGCTTTCCGGACCGACCCTACACCCCGCACGCTTCTGCATAGGGTGAAGAAGTCGGTAGGGGGTGCAGCGTGTTGACGTGGTATTCAGCACACAGCCCGACCAGCCATCACGTCACCCGACGTCCAGTTCCACCCAAATGTGGTCGGATGCCTGCTTCGCTCGGCCGCTCACCGCAGCGCCGAACGCCAGCTGCGCAGGGTCGGACCGTCCCGAGGCGCTGAGACCTTCCGCGTCTTCTTCCCTGCCTTGGTCATCCCGGTGTTTGTGATCGTCGCCTTCGACAGCGGCACGAACACGCCGATGCCTGGATGGGTAGACCTCCGGCGCCGGGACCCTGCACCACGGGTCGCTGAAGCGCGGCCGGCTCTGCGCGACATGATCTGTCACCTTCGAGGGCGGCACCGCGCGACGTATACCGGACGGCGGTGTCTCGTGGCGCGCGCCTGTGGCCAGCCGCGGGGGGAAGTAGGGATCGGGAAGAAATCGGCCAGCTCTTCAATCGCTGCCGACGGGCCGTTGGCCCAGCACCATGTGCCGAGCCACCTCAGCTACCGCTTCAGGGGGTGGGCTCAGTAGTGTTGGAGGCCTCGTCCGTCGCGGAGACGATGCCTGGGCTGGCCTTCGGACTCCGGGGTAGGTCGCCGTTTTGGCCGCCTTCCTCGCCTGCTCCGCCAACTGATCGGTCGGCGTCGGCGATACCCCCGCCAGGTTGGGGGAGCCGGCAACCCGCAGTGGCCCCGGACAAGCAAGTCGGTGCATTTCGCACGACACCCCGCTCCCTGACGGGTCACCCGTTTGCGGCTAAGCTCCCCTGCCATGCTCATTGCCGTGATCTCGAACCGCAACAAGACCGGTAAGACCACCGTCGTGTCCTGTCTTGGGCACGCGCTGGCCAACCGCAAGCTGCCGAACAAGACCTACGAACCCCTCGCATACGACGGTGACTTCTCCTCGCAGCTCCGCAAGTGGTTTAAGGCTGCCAAGACCGACGAGGACTTCTCTGAGTTCCCCTTCGACGTACGGCTTGCCGCCACCACGCAGTTCGAGGACATCCTGGAAGAGCACCCCCACGAGGGGAAGGTCGGCCTGGTCGACACCGCGCACCTTGAGGACTCCCGTGGCTACGCCGAGGCCGTCATGGAGCACGCGGACGCCGTGATCCTGATGACCGAGCCGAACCTCAACGAACTGGAGCGTCTGGAGGCCCTGCCGCTGGCGGACGCGATGGCCAAGGTCGACGCAAACCGTGCCGCTGCCGGGCGCCCGCCGATCCGCCGCCTGGTGATGTTCTTCCGGGTGCCGACTTCTGCGAACGCCCAGGATGTGAAAACGACCCGGGAGTACATCACCGATGCCGCCAATGCCGAGGAGTGGGGCGGCTGGCACGTCCTGACGACCAAGATGACCGAGAACCGCAAGCTGGCCCGCCTGTCGGAGACCAACCCCCCGAGCCTGGACGCGATGAAGTCGTCCGGCATGGACCAGCTCGTCACCGAGCTCGAGAACCTGGGGGTGCTTGTCTAATGGCGCAGGCCGCGCGGAGCGCCACGATCAAGCGACTGGAGGCGAAGCGGGCGAAGGCAGAGGCAGAGGCCCGGGCCGCTGCCGAGGCAGCCTCGTCCGGCGCCGACCCGGCCCCGGACGCCGGAGCCAGCCCGGGGGAGAAGGCCACCGCAGTGGTCGCCACCTTCTCCAATGCCGAGCTCGCCCGGCCCGTCCAGTCCGAGATGCCTAACCTGTACGCCCACGGGCGCGGCTCCGGCGGCCCGATGCTCGCCCTTTCTGACATCCCCGACCCGGTCGACCTCCCTGAGCGCACCGAGTTCTCCGAGGGCGACGAGTACCTCGCCGAACAGACCGAGCGTGCCGTCGAACAGATGGAGGACGCGTGGGAGGTCGCGGCCAAGGCGGTGGCCGGTGCGTACGCACGAAAGCTCTGGCTAGTGCGGGGCTTCACGTCGATGGAGGAGTGGGGCCGCAACATGCGCCGCCCCATGGCGTCGACCGTGTTCTACACGCTGTTGGACGCGTGGAACGTCAAGGCCGGCTTGTCGCAGATGGTCGCAGCCGCCACTACCCGCGCTGAGCTTGTCTCCCCACGTGGGGAGACGGCGTTCGAATTTAATTCGAACGATTCCTCCCCACGTGGGGAGACGGCGGGCCGCGTGGAAGTCCCGCAGTTGACGAAGAAGCAGGCCGCCGCCCTGGCCTCCGCGCAGAAGAAGCACGGTAACGAAGGTCTGGCCGCGACGCTGTCCGGCGCGCAGGAGGCCACCGGGAAGAGGGCCCCTTCAGTCCGGGCGCTGGAAGGCGCGTCCAGAGCTGTTCGGCAGCTCCCGAAGGGCACTAGCCCTGAGGAGGTCCAGAAGGTTGCCGCCGAGGCCGTCAAGGCGGCCGCGGCTGCGCCGAAGAAGTTCTCCGCGGTGGAGGTCACCACCACGGCCGAGGTCACCGAACCCGGCGTCAGCGCAGCGACCGCCCTCATCCAAGGCCACGTACGCAGGGTGAAGTCGGTCAACGCTGTCCTCGACGCACTGCCGCCGATCCCCGTATTCGAGCATCTGACCGGAGAGATCGCAGCCGCCCGTGAGGCCGGTGACGGCGGTGCTGCCCTCACGGCCCTGCATACGGAGATGGATGGACTCGTGAGGACCCTCGCGGTGCTCCTGGCTGCAGCGAAGATGTCCCGAGCCGAGGCCGCCTCCGGCGCCAAGGACAACGCGGAAGTACCCGCGCAGGCCACTGCCGAGTAGCCAGCCGGGGGGCTACGCCGAAGGGCGCTTCCCAACGATGGCGGCGCGGTCCACGTTCGATCCGCGCCGCCTCTGTCGCCAGCCGGGTGGAGACACTCCAAACCCGGGCGACCAGGAGGAGCCCCCGGAGGTGACCCTGGGTTGGGACGTCCCAACTCCGGTCTCATCCCCTCGCGGGGTGGAGCGTGACGGCGTCCCGACCGGTGCTGGGCCGCGGCGATTACCACTTCCGAAATCGCCAGCTGGACGATCGAGGCACCGAGCCCGGAACCAGCGGCCCACGCCCAGACGGAGGAGGCGCCAACACGACGTCAGGGAGTGCAGGTCCTTCATATCGAACGCCGGGCCTCCAGCGGGGAGTGGGCGGAGGTTCCCGTATAGCCGCTGGCCACGATCGCTCAGCTTGGGTGATTGGATGTCAGGCCCGGGTAGAGCCGAGCGGGGCGCCCGTGCCGTAATCGCTGTCCTCCACCACGTGGCGGTCGGTGTGCGCGGGGTATGCGTCCCACGGCTTCTCGCTGCCGCCCGGCCCGTTGAACGAGGCCTGCCGTCCGGCTTGGAGCAGCACGGGCCGGTAGGCGGTCCGGGCCTTGCGGACGTGCTTGAGGAACTCGATCAGGCGCGGGGTGGCGCCTTCCAGCGCGGCAAGGGTGGGGAACGGCGGGGTCTCGTGCTGGTCGTAGCGGTCGGGGAGGCGGACCGAGTTCAGGCGGCGGCCGGTGAGGTGTCCGCCGTCGAAAACCATCAGTTGGTAGGGGGAGGCCTGGGCGGTCGCGGGGTGAAAGTCGATGGCCAGGAGCGGGGACGGGCTCTGCAACGCGAGGCCGGTGGACTCCTGGAGCATGCGCCCGGCGGTCTGGAGGGGGCTGCCCTCCCCGGGCCGCATGTACTCGGCAGGCAGCATCCACCGGCCGGTGCGGGCCGAGCGGACCAGGAACGGCCCGGGGTCGTCTCCGTGGGTGATGTAGACGGCGGTCGCGAGCCCGATGGCCAGTCCCTGGCCATCGCCCAGCCGGGGGCTGCTCATGCGGTGGCCTTTCCGCGGGCTGCGGCGTGCGACACCGTGCCGGCCTGGGTGTCGTGGGATACGGAGGGGACGCTGTGCCAGCCGCCGTAGCCGACGAGGCGGGGATCCCAGGAGGGGATTGCGAACTGCCGGTAGGGGGCGCGCTGGAGGGGGAAGGCGGCGAGGTCGAGGCTGGTTTCGAGGGCCGAGAGGGCGACCTCGGGGTCGGGGGCGCCAACAGCTTCGGCTTCCACGTAGGTGCCGATTCCCTTGACGACGGCCAGGGAGACGGCGAAGGCCGAGAAGTTCGGGTTGCGGTAGGGGGTGCGGTGGATGCGGAGTCGGGTGAGGCGGTCCAGGCCGAGGGCCTCAAGGCGGCGGCGCACCGATGCGTCGTCGCCCTGGGACAGGAGCAGGGCCAGGGCGGCGGGGTCGATGTCGTTGGTGCGGTCCGGGCCGCCGTCGGCCGGGGTGTAGGAGACCGCGATGCCGCTGGCAAGGGTGGCTCTCACGAGTACCTGCTCGTCGCCCTGCCAGCACGGGGCTACGGAGACGGTGAAGTACGACTCGTGGGCCTCTTCTTCGGTGCCTGGCCGGTAGCCCTTGGCGGTGAGGCGGTCGAGGAGGAGAGGTGTGCACGAGCTGATTGCCCGCTTGCGGATCATCTTCGGTTCCCTTCTGGTCCTGCCTGGTGTGTCCGGCGACTCCGCCGCCGGCGGCGTGTCCCGCGACACCACGGCCGGCGCGGTGTCGCGGGACACAGGCCGCGGGGGAGGCGGCTAGGCGAAGCTCACGCCGCGCTCGGCGTAGAACTCGCTGAAAACGTCGACCGGGAGTGCGGCCGTGCGGGCACGGTCGGTGTGTCCGGACGGGTTGCGGAAGTGCAGCTGCCCGTGCCGGTGCGCGGTGACGTACACGAGGTGTCCGCCCTTGCCCGGCGCCGGGAGTTCGGGGCGCCGGATTTCCTTGTTGACGGAGGTGATGACGGTGAACCCGTTCCGTACCAGGGTCAGGAGGTCCTCGACGGGCAGGCGGCCCTGTACGTCCGCCTCGAAGCCGTGCTCGGCGCGGACGTAGTCCACGAACGGGGCGTAGATCAGGCCCCGGATCGCCCCGTCGTCCAGCTCCGCGTACGCCCCGTACTTGCGGGCGCCGTCGAGGAGGTCGAAGAGGCGAGGGGCGGTGCCGTCGCGGCGCAGGAGCGCCATGCGCAGACAGGCCAGCCCGCAGATGTTGCCCGCCCAGCGGGTGTACTCGGCGAGGGTGGGGGCGCCGGACTCGGGCCAGCGGGGGTCCTCGGCGACCGGGTGCCCCTGGTAGGCCATGGCCTCGATCAGTTCCTCGCTGGCGTACTGGGTGACGGTCGGGAAGTCATACATGCGCGGGGGTTCCGTTCCTCGTGCGGACGCTGCTGGTCAGATCATGGAATACGCGCAGGTCCACCCCGCCGCCGGAGACCACGACACCGACCGTCTGCCCGGCTACGTCCAGCCGGTTGGCGAGGACGGCCGCCAGGGCGACCGCCCCGGACGGCTCGACCACGCACTTCAGGTACGCGAAGGCGTAGCCCATGGCGTAGCTGATCTCGTCGTCGGCGACGGTCACCACATCGTCCAGGAGTAGCGAGTTGACCTGCCAGGGCAGCTCGGAGGGGATGGTGTGCCCGAGGCCGTCGGCGACGGTGCGGGGCACCTCTTCGAGGCTGACGCGTTGTCCGGCGCGCAGGGAGGCGAGCGTGTCGGCGGCGGTGTGCGGCTCCACGCCGACGACGCGGATGTCGGGGCGCAGGTCCTTGGCGATGACGGCGGTTCCGGCGGCTAGGCCTCCGCCGCCGACGGGCACGAGGAGGGTGGTGATCTCGGGGTGCTCGGTGAGGAGTTCCAGGGCGGCCGTCCCGGCTCCGGCCATCACATGGGCGGAGTTGGCGGAGGGGACGACTGACAGGCCGCGTTCCTCGGCGAGGCGGGCCACCAGGGCGTCGCGGTCGCCGTAGGTGCGGTCGTAGGTGATGATCTGCGCGCCCAGCGACACGACACCCTCCACCTTGGCCGTGGGGGCGTCGGAGGGGATGACGACGGTGGTCGGCGCGGCGAGGAGCCGTCCGGCCAGGGCGAGGGCCTGGGCGTGGTTGCCGGAGGAGGCGCCAATGATGCCGCGCTCGCGGGCATCGGCCGGCAGGCTCGCGGCGTGGTGGTAGGCGCCCCGGAGCTTGAAGCTGCCGGTGCGCTGGAAGTTCTCCGCCTTGACGATCACGGTGGCGGCCGTGGCGTCGTTGAGGGCGGCGATGCAGAGGTGGGGAGTGCGGACGGCGATGCCGTCCAGGGCGCGGGCGGCGGTACGGACGTCGGCGGGGGTGATGGGTAAGGTCACGGCCGGTACCCGCCGCTCAGGTCGGCGGAGGCGAGGAGCATGCGGACGAGCTGGTCGTAGTCGATCCCCGCCGCACCGGCCATGGTGGCGAGGTTCCCGCCGTGGCTGAGCCCGGGCAGGGTGTTGACCTCCAGCCAGACGACCTGCCCGGTGGGGGTGACGATGAAGTCGCTGCGGGAGTATCCGGAGCAGCCCAGCTCCCGGTGGACGGCGACGGCGCTGGCCTGGATGAACGCGATCACGTCGGCGGGGAGTTCGGCGGGGCACCGGTACTCGTGCAAGCTGTCGTCCCGCTTGGCGGCGTAGTCGTAGAACTCGGAGGCCGTGGGGACGGTCTCCAGCGGAGGCAGCGGCATGAGCGAGCCGTCAACGTCCAGGACGCCGCAGGTGACGGGGGTGCCCTCCACGAACGGCTCGGCGAACCAGCCCTGCGTGGTGTCGATGCGGGCGACGGCGGCGGTCAGGGTCTCCAGATCGCGGGCTAGGACCATGCCGATGGAGCCGCCTTCGGCGATCGGCTTGATGATCAGCGGCAGGCCGACCTCGCCCAGCAGATGGGAGACGATCGAGGAGGTCTCGGCGCCGGACTCGATCCGCCCGGTGGCGGCTACCTCGATCCCGGCGGCCGCGGCGACCTGCTTGGAGACCACCTTGTCCATGCCGAGAGCGGAGGCCAGAACCCCGGACCCGGTGTACGGGACGTCGATGGTCTCCATGAACCCTTGCAGCTTGCCGTCTTCGGCGTACTGTCCGGCGATGGCGAGGAACGCCACGTCGACCTGTCGGATCTCCGCCTCGAAGTCAGCCGCAGTCGTGTCGAGCATCACAGCGCGGTAGCCCTGACGGGTCAACGACTCGTAGACGGCCTTGCCCGACAGCAGCGACCGTTCCCGCTCGGTCGACTTCCCGCCGGTCACGACGGCGACGAACGGGGTCTCATGGGGCTCGGAGGCCATGGGAACAGCTCCTCTGGATGGGTGTGGTGGACGACACGGACACCGGCGCTGTGTCGGAGGACACCGCCGGGAGGGCTACGGTCGGGGCGGGCCGGTGGCGCGCGAGTGCGCTTCCGGGGAGCAGCTGTACCGAGGGAGTCCTGCACGATGTTGTCCTTCTCGCTGGAACAGATCGCCGCCGTCACCGGAGGCCGCCTGGCCGACGTGCCCGACCCGTCCGCGCTGATGACGAAGGGCATCGTCACCGACTCCCGCGAGGTGATCCCGGGCTCCGTGTTCGTCGCCTTGGTCGGAGAGCGCGTGGACGGCCACGACTTCGCCGCCCGCACCGTCGAGGCCGGGGCGGTAGCCGTGCTGGCCTCCCGGCCGGTCGGCGTTCCGGCGATCGTCGTGGACGACACCCTGGCGGCGCTGGCCGCGATCGGCCGCCACGCCCTCGCCCAGCTCACCGACCCCGTCGTGGTGGGGCTGACCGGGTCGGCCGGCAAGACCTCCACGAAGGACCTCCTCGCGCAGGTCCTCCCCAGACTGGGCCCGACGTCGGTCACCGACCGCTCCTTCAACGGGGAGATCGGGATGCCGATCTCCCTCCTGCGTGCCAACCAGGACACCCGGTACCTGGTGCTGGAGATGGGTGCCCGGGGAGCCGGGCACATTGCGCACCTGACCACGATCGCCCGCCCCTCCGTGGGCCTGGTCCTCAACATCGGTACCGCGCACGTCGGGGAGTTCGGCGGCAGGCAGGCCACCGCGGACGCCAAGTCCGAGCTGGTGGCCGCGCTGCCCGCCGACGGACTTGCGGTCCTCAACGCGGACGACGAACTGGTCGCGGCGATGGCCGCCCGCACAAAGGCCCGGGTTCGGACCTTCGGCTTCGGCGACCACGCGGACGTGTGGGCCGACGAGATCACCCTGGACGCGGCCGGGCGCCCCTCGTTCACCCTCCACCTGCGGGGCGTCGCCAACACGCGCGTCACGATGGGCCTGCACGGTGAGCACCACGTCGCCAACGCTCTGGCCGCCGCCGCTGTGGCCACCGGCCTCGGGATGGACCTGCCCGCTGTGGCCGCCGCCCTGTCCAGCGCGCAGAACCTGAGCACCGGTCGCATGGAGGTCCTGGACCGCCCCGACGGGATGACCGTGGTGAACGACGCCTTCAACGCGAACCCCGACTCGATGCGGGTAGCGCTCAAGGCCCTGGCCGCGATGGCCGACGGCCGGCGCACCGTGGCGATCCTCGGCGAGATGATGGAACTCGGCGCCGAGGCCGAGGCCGGACACCGGGAGGTCGGCGAGCTGGCCGCCGACTCCGGCGTCGGAC
>NZ_JBFBBA010000049.1:0-50566 GCF_040682455.1 Streptomyces sp. NPDC051183 | reverse complement strand
AGGGGCAACCGGCTGAAAGCCATACCCGGTGTCTCTGGATCTCTGGACCTTACGACGGCCCGTTCAACCCATGCCAACAACGTAGGACCGGCTGACCGGGCTGGGTGCACGCCACCGCCCAGAAGAAGATACGGGCCTGATGGGTTTCGTTACAGCTCTGCACCGGCGCGCTGGCGCTGGCAGGCGACGCCGCCGCCAGCGGCAGGACCACGGCCGACGCTACCGCCGACAGAGCCGCGAGCAGTCTTCCCCGTAAATGCAAGATTCCCCCTACTGAAGCATGATCATTTAGATGACCAAGCGAACCTACCGAATCGATGCATGCGGCAACCGGTTCGTCGTCAACTTGACCGGAACCGGAGGAAGGCTGGCTCAACCGCCGTCCCGGAGCCCTCGGATGCCGTTTACGGGCAGAGAGTGACTGTCAGCGGGAGCTCGGCTGGCTCGACAATCCTGGCGATGAGCGTCTGGCCGTGTTGTGGGCTGTGCCGGTCTGGCCATCGCGTTATTCGACGAGGGCGAGGCCGGGCAGTGCGCCGGGGCGACCCACGGGGTGTGTGACGACGAGGCCCGCGTCGACTGCACACTCGTCACGCTTCGACCCAACGCGCTGCTCGACGCCACCCGCCGGTACGGGACCGACGCAGCCCGCCGGTACCACCGGCCCGGGGACGGGAGCGCCGAACACCTCCGGCCCGACGAGCCGCGTATTCCGGAGGAGTGGCCAGGTTCGCGTACGAGGTATCCAGCGCAGCTCGCGGCCTCGCGGCGGTCCAGGAGTGGGTGAACCAACTCCAGATCGACAACGACCCCACCGCGTGATGACCGTTGGTGGAGGCTGTCACGCTTCGTGCTCGCAGAAATGAGTAGTTCTGAGAGATCGCGGACCCCCACCGGACCAAGTCCGGTTTGCCCCTGATCTTCGTTCTCACAACCTCTCGCAAAGCAGCTTTCGCACAAAGCCCTTCGCGATAGGTTCTGCTGCGGGCAGGCGGGGTTCCCGTTCCCGAGATCGCCCGCAAGCTCGTCATCACCTCGGGCAAGAACCAGGGCAAGCGCCCCTCGGTCGCCACCGTCTACCGCATCCTTGCCGAGGATGAAACGGAGAGCTGAACAGCCATCAGGGCTTCAAGATCAACTCATTGCCCCTTTGACCCGTATCTCGGCGATACCCCATGCGCGGGCTGCCTTGGCTGCCCTGCCGCCCGAGAAGCGCTCCCTGACGTTGCGGATGCTCATGGACGAAGTGACGGGCTCCTGAGGCCACCAGGCGCTACGGCCGCCACGGGACACGGTGGTTGGACCAGAAATCCCACGTGGACATCATCGCCTCCCAGCCGTCCGGGAACTTCACCGTCACGCCCAGCTGGACCGGTTCCGTCGAGGGGTGGTCGTCCAGGAGTTCCGCGATGCCCGCCCGGGCCACCACCACGCAGGCGTGCCGGTGCCGCGAGGCCAGCACGCACAGCCGGCCCGTCTCCAGGTGGAAGGCCGTCGCGTCCGGGCGGCCCGACAGCGGGTGCAGCACCACCGTGAGGTCGTACTCGCGGCCCTGGAGCCGGTTTGCGGTGTCCACCGTCACCCCGGTGACGCCCAGCGCCGTCAGCGCCGCGCGGACCGCCGCGGCCTGGTCGCGGTGGGCGGTGCCGACGGCGATCCGGTCGGCCGTCAGCGGGACCGGCCCCGGCGACTGCTCGTCGGTGGACACCGCCCCCCGGTCCAGGGCCCGGCGCACCACCAGCGCCACCGCCCGTACCGCCTCCGGGTCGGTACGGGGCGTGTGCCGGGCCGGGAGCTCCAGCAGCCCCCACCCCGACTCGGCGGCCTCGTCCAGCACCCGGTCCGGGCCCGAGCCGTCGCCCGCGACCCCGAACGTCAGGCTCCGGTCCCCGTGGTCCGTACCGCTGCGGAACTGCGTGTACGGGTAGAAGGCGCGGGAGACCAGCGGCGCGGCCGTCGCCGGGAGCCGCCACGACACCGGCAGCCGGTGCTGCGGCAGCTGCGGGTTGTGCGCCAGCAGGGTGGACACCGCCGACGCCGAAGGGTCGTAGGACAGCCCGGCCCACTGCTCCGCGCCGACCACGCTGAAGGGGTCCAGCTGCCCCGGGTCGCCCACGAACAGCGCTCGGTCGAACAGCCCGGCCACGGCCAGCAGCGCGTCCGAGCGCATCTGGTACGCCTCGTCGACGATGGCGTGCTCCCAGGGCTCCACGTCCTTGACGTAGGCCCACTTCGCCGCCGTGGAGATGGTGATCGGCAGCTCGGCGAGGTCCCCCGGCTTGGCGGAGAGCACCACCGACGGCAGCTCGCGCAGGGCCGGGTCGTACGCGTCGCCGTCGCTGCTGTGCAGTCGGCCGACCTTGAGCTCCGGGTCCTTGTCGGCGAGCCGCAGCACCAGGTCGTCCACCTGCGCGTTGGTCTGCGCCACCACCATCAGCCGGCGTCCGGCCGCGGCCAGCTCGCGCGCGGCGCGGACCACGAGCGTGGACTTGCCCGCGCCGGGCGGGGAGTCGACGACCACGCCCCGCTCGGTGCCGTGCAGGGTGTCGCGCAGGATGGCGGCGGTCGCCTCGGCGGCGGCCGCGCCCGGGTCGAAGGCGGTCACAGCAGGTCCTCGTCGGTCACGGCGTCGGGCAGGGGTACGGAGCTCAGGTGCCCGGGGGGCCCGCCGTGCGTCCACGGGGTGTGCTCCGGGTCCGGCAGCTTCGGGCCGCCGCGCGCGTCGTGCTCGAAGAGCGTCCAGCACACCCGGTCGCCCTTCTCGGGCACCGAGCCCTCGGCCGGCTCCCGGCCCGTACCCATCTTGTCGAGCACGCGCAGCACCAGCTGCCCGTCCTCCTCGCGGCGGACGAACTCGAAGGCCTGCTGGCGCCCGTCCAGCGAGCGGAACACCTTCCCGCCGCCCCCGTCCGCCAGTTGGGGCCGGTCCTCGGTGGCCACCGTCACCAGCGGGCGCGGGCGGGGCCGCTTCGCCTCCGTCCACTCCATCACCACCTCGGTGACCTCGCCCGCGAAGGCCTCGCCCGCGTGGCGCCGGCCCGCCATGACGAGCGGATCGTCCAGCGCCTCCTGCGCGTCGAGGCGTACCTGCTCGGTCTCGCGCGTGGCCAGCTTCTGCGCCGCCGTCACCGCGTCGTCCCGGCGCGGCTGCGGCGGTTCGCCCGCGCGGACGCGGTCCCGGTGGCCGGTGAAGGACCAACGGTCGCGGGTCCAGCGCTCCTCGGTCCGCTCGCCGGGCGGGAGCGAGCGCAGCAGGTCGACCGCCTGCCAGGTCTGCCGCCAGGTGTCGCGCATCTGCTCGGCGACCAGGGCGTGGACCGCCCGTTCGGCGAGCCGCGCGTGGGCGCCGTCGCGGGCCCCGCCCGCCGCCCGGGCCGCGTCGAACCGGGCGATGGCCGGGGCCAGCAGCTTGTTGTCGAAGGCCGGGTCGGTGGCCGGCCCGGCCGGCGGGTGGAGCAACTGGCCGTCGCCGTCCCGCGCGAGCTCCACGCGCAGCGCCCACTCGGCTCCCGAGGCGCCCTCGGGCGGGTCGATCCAGCCCAGCAGTGCGCCGAGGTGCTGGTCCTCCAGGTTGCTCTGGCCGGTCGCCCAGTGCCGCCCGAGCAGCTCCGTGGCGGACAGCAGCATGGAGGACCCGGGCACCCGGGAACGTTCGGAGAGGTGCGTGAACCAGCGCCCCAGCAGCGGGACCTGGGCGGGCGCCGGGTACGGGTTCTCGGGATCCTCCTCGGCCGTCCGCCGGAACCGCATGGACCGACCGAGCAGGCGCACGTACTCGATGCCCGACCGGCTCGGCACGATGATCTGCGGCGCGTCCACGCACAGCTCGGCCTCGACCTTGACCTTCTTGCCGCTCTCCGGGTCGGTCTCGGTCCGCTCGGCCGGCTCCACGACGTCCGCGTACGCGTCCAGGTACGGCACGATCTGCGCGGCCAGTTCGGCCAGGAACCCCCAGCGCAGGTCCCGGTCGCGGGGCTGCGGTATGACGAGGATCCGCGGTTCGTCCCGGTCGCTGCCCAGCATCGCGCCGAGCGGAGCCCCCGCCTCGCCGGCCGTGGTCAGCGGTACGAGGACCAGCGGGCGCTCGCTCAGATGGCGGTGCCGTACGGTCGCGAGCGGCTGGGCGCGGCCCGCGCGGACCGCCTCCAGCCGGGCCAGGGTGCTCAGCAGGGGCATTCGGGGCCCTCCGGGGCGTGGTGCGGCGGCCGGGCGGCGGCCAGGTCCAGGGCTTCGGCGCGCAGCCGGGCCGCCCGGTGCAGCGCGGCCGCGGTCGGATCCCCTGCGGGGCCTTCGGCGGAGCACGGCCCGCCGGCCGCGGCGGCGAGGGCCGCCTCGACGGTGGTCAGCCCGCCCAGCTCGCCCCGTACGGAACGGCCCAGCGCGGTCGGCTCCCCGGCGGCGCGGGACCGCTCCCGGCAGTGGAAGGCCAGCTCGCAGGCGGCCAGGCACTCGGGGGCGTAGGCGGCGGCGACGGCGGAAACGGCCTCGGTCAGCTCGGCGGCGGGCCGGGCCGGGTCGAAGCTAAGCCCCTCGGGCAGCTCCGCGGCCAGCTCCTCGACCAGGGCGAGGCGCTCCAGCTGGCGGCGGGTCACGGAGCGCTCCCGGCGGACGTCGACGGGCGCCGCGGTGGGCACGTTGGAGAAGTCCTTGGGGCACACCAGCAGCGCCGTGTGCCCGACCTCGGCGCCGGTCAGCTTCCCGGCGGTCGTCTCCAGGGCCAGCACGTACACGGCGGCCTGGCGTGCGGCGGCGCCCACCTTCGCGGAGTCGGCGGCCCCGTCGATCATCGGGAAGGACTTGATCTCCACGACGGTCCAGCGGCCGCCGGGGTGCACCACGACGGCGTCGGGCTCCAGGTAGGCGGGCGTGCCCGCCACCTCCAGGGCCAGCATCGGGTGGTCGAGCAGGGTCCAGCCGCCGGCCGCGGTGGCTTCGCGCAGCGCGAGCGCGGTGCGCGCGGCCCGGCCCTCGGGTCCGGCGGCGGTGAGGTCGGGGACCCTGGCGTCGGGCCCGGGCGGCTCGGCTCCGGCGCCGAGGTGCTCGTACACCAGCCGCAGCAGCTCGGCGCCGCCGTCGCCCTTGACCTTGGCCTCGAAGGAGTTCCCGCGCACGATGGCGAACTGCGACTGCCCGAAGGCGGCCGGTGAGCCGAGGGCCGCGGCCAGGGCGGTCTTGTCCACGCCCGCTCCGTCGAGCAGGGCGCGTCTGCCGCAGCCGGGGTTGGCGGCGAGCGCCGCCAGCGCGCGGGCGTCGAGCGGGCGCGGGGGCACGGCGGGACCGCGCAGCTCAGCGAGCCGCTGCCGGAGCGTCGTCTGCGGAGTTCTCTGCTGCGGGCCGCTGGGCGGGTAGGAGCTCACCCGCGGAAGTGTCCCATCCGCCACTGACAATCGTGGACTTACCGCGGAAACCGCCTGCTCGTGCGGACAGCGCGGTCGCCACGAGGTAGCCGATGCCCATCACGGCGGCCCCGGCGGCGGCGTCCAGGAAGTAGTGGTTGGCCGTGCCCATGACCACGAGGGTGGTGGCTGCGGGGTAGGCGACGGCGAAGGCCCGCGTCAGCGGGTGGCGTCCGTGGCGCCAGAGCACGACCCCGCACCACAGGGCCCATCCGACGTGCAGGCTCGGCATGGCGGCGAACTGGTTGGTGAAGGAGCCGAGCCCGCGCGGGGCGCTGGCCTCGGCGCCCCACCAGCCGTAGTCGCTGAAGCGGGCCATCGTGTCGACGAACCCGTACGCGGGGTCGAGCAGCCGGGGCGGGCAGGTGGGCATCAGGGCGAAGCCGACGAGCCCGAGGAGGGTGGAGGCCATCAGCCAGCTGCGGGCCGCGCGGTACTGCCGCGGGCGGCGGCGGTAGAGCCAGACCAGTACGGCCGGGGTGATCAGGTAGTGCAGCGAGGCGTACATGAAGTCGGCGGGTATGCCCAGCGAGCCGTGAAGGGTGAACAGCCGGTTGAGCGGCCGTTCGAAGTCGATCCGCAGGAGTTCCTCGGCGCGCAGGATCGCCAGTCCGTGTTCGACGGCGAGTCCGGTGTCGCCCCGGGCGAGGAGTCTGCCACCCGAGTACGCGCCGTAGACGAGTCCCAGGAGCAGCAGTTCGGCCCACCATCGAGGGGGCTGCTGCCGATTAGTCATACAACGTAAGACGTGTGTAAGGCGGGGGAGGTTGCCCGGCGTTCATGTGATGGATGATGGGTGGACGACAGAATCGCCGCAAAGATGCGCGAACTCGTGCAAACCAGCCCATGTACACCAGCTCATGCGAACCCTACGGACCGGGAGAAACTCATATGGCCCCCCGCATCCTCCTGGCCCGGCACGGCCAGACGGCGTGGTCCCAGCTCGGCAAGCACACCGGACGCACCGACGTGCCCCTGCTGGAGGAGGGCCGCAGGGGCGCGAAGCTGCTCGGCGAGCGCCTCGCCCGCGACCCGTGGAACGGCCTGCGCGGTCTGGAGGTCCGCACCAGCCCCCTGGTGCGCGCGAGCGAGAGCTGCGACCTGGCCGGCTTCGGACTGCAGGCCGAGTCCTGGGACACGCTCATGGAGTGGGACTACGGCGACTACGAGGGCATGGCCCCGGCCGAGATCCAGGCGGTCCGGCCCGGCTGGCTGATCTGGCGCGACGGGGTCCCGGGCGGCGAGTCCGTCGCCGAGATCTCCGCCCGGGCGGACGAGGTGGTCACCTGGGCCCGCTCGGCGGAACGCGACGTCCTGGTCTTCGCCCACGGCCACGTCCTGCGCACCCTGGCCGCGCGCTGGCTCGGCTTCGACGCCTCCTTCGGCGCCCGCATCCGCCTGGACCCGACCTCGCTGTCGGTCCTGGGCTGGGCGTACGGTGCCCCCGCGCTGGAGCGCTGGAACGACACGGGGCACCTGGACGGCTAGGGGGTGCCAGGCGACCCGGGCCCGGCCCTGATCCGCCAGACACCCCCTAGCGGTGCCCCGCCGCGGCCGGCCGGGTCAGACGGCCGCGTGGCGGGTCAGGAACGCGCCCACGCGCGGGGACCGCTGGTGGGGCACCAGGGCCCGGGCCGTCTCCGCCAGCATGGACCGGATCCGGGTGGACTGGACCTCGGCGAGCAGGTCCAGCACCCGGCCGCCCGCCCAGGCGGCCTCGTCGGGGGCACCGGCGCGGGCCAGGTCGTCGGCGAGCTCGGCGGTGTAGAAGGCCACGTTCCGGGCGAAGTGCGGGTCCTGGAGGTCGGCGGCCCGGCGGGCGTGCCGGGCCGCGCGGGCGTGCTCCCCGAGCGCCGCCCAGCACCGGGACTCCAGGGACTCCAGCTCGGCCTCCCCGAAGAAGGACATCCACTCCGGGTCGGCGCCCGTCGCGCCGCGGGAGAACTCGGTGTGCGCCCGGGCCAGCGCCTCCTCGCAGGCTTTGCGGTCGGCGAGCCCCGCCCAGCCGCCCGCCTCGCGCAGGGCCAGCAGGGAGAGCAGCCGCGGGGAGCCCAGCGAGCGAGCGGCGCGGCGGCCCGCCTGGGCCGCCCGTACCGACTCGCGCGGGCGTCCGCAGTCCCGGGCCAGGAAGGCCATGTTGCTGAAGGCGTGCGCCTCCAGGCCGGCGTTGCCGGAGACCCGGGCCGTGGCCAGCGCCTCCGAGTAGTGCGAGCGCGCGTCCTCGAAGCGGCCGGAGTCGTGCGCGAGCCAGCCCACCGAGATGGCCAGCTCGCCCGCGCCGGCGTGCAGCCGGTCCTCGGTGGACTGCCGGGTGGCCCCCGCGTCGAGCAACGCGTAGGCGGTGCACAGGGGTTCCGCAGCACGCCGGTACAGCGCGTCGGCCCCGTGCCGGTCGTCCAGCAGCCGGATCTGGCGTACGGCGTCCTCGACCGCGGCGGCCTCGGACTCGCCGGCGCGGGAGGGCATCCGGCGGGTGTCGCCGAGCAGGGTGAGGCCGAGCGTCGCGGCCGCCACGGTCGCGGAGCCGCCCGCCATGAACGCGCGACGCAGCACGTCGCTCTCCTTGGGACGGGAACCGGAGTCCGCAGCGGAACCGCCGCGGACGCCGGGGCGTTGGGTGAAGGGGGAGAACGGGGAGGAGGCGCCCTGTTGCGCCGAGCGTCCGCGGACGCTCTCGCGCGGGGGGAAGCCGAGGTCGGCCAGGGTGCGGCCGGGGAACATGTGCAGGAAGACCCGCTCGTAGGCGTAGTTGGGGCAGCGGATCTCCCCGGACTCGACCCGGCCGATGTAGCGGGCGTCGCAGGAAACCGTTTCGCCGATCTCCTTGGCCGCCCGGCGCACCATGGCCGCGAACTCGGCCGGGGAGTGCTGTCCGCGCAGCCGTCGGAAGGAGGAGTTGGGTGAGTGGGGGAACGCCGCCATGGACGTGGCCTCTCTGGTACATCTCTGGCAAGGAACGCACTGCCGGTGACTGTGACCCGGTGACTCCGGTTTCTCCGACCCGACTCTGTCCGTGGTGTGTGACGCTGCGGTGTCGCTGAGGTCCGGCGCGCATGAACGTACCGCCAGTGACGGGGGGTTCATGCACCGTTTGGCTACAAAACGGATATCTCACCCGCGATCCGCCATGAACTGCCATCCTTTGCAGCGTCTTGCCGCCGCACCCGTTGACGTTTCCGCGCGTTGAACCCATACGGAGTGGGAGGCGACTCCCCGCTCCCGGCTCGTATGCGGATCGAGGAGGGGTTCCCTTGGTGGAGGGCGGCATGGAGAGCATCGGAACGAACACCGCGCCCGACGGGGAGCCGGACCTGGTGACCGTGCCCACCCGCCAGGGACTGGAGGCCGTGGACATCATCCGCCGGGCCGCCAGCCAGGCCGGCGGGGTCGGCCCGGTGCTGCACGACGGATCGGGCGACACCCTCGGCTTCCTCGTCCCGCCCGGCACCGCCGATGCCTGGGACCTGCCCGGCAGCGCCTGTACGCAGACCGACGGGCGCGGGATGCGCTTCGGCGACTGCTCGCCCTCCGCGGGCGCCGCCGCCTGGCTGCTCCCCCCGGAGGCCGTCGGGCCGGTCACCGACCCGGAGGTGCTGCGCGCCGCGCTCGGCGAGGCGGCCCGGCTGATCGAGGCCGCCGACAACTGCCGCTGACAACCCTCGCTGACCAGGCACAATGGGACGGTGGCGAGCAAGGGCAGAGGCAAGCAGCAGCAGCGCGGGCGCACCGCCCCCGAGGCGGTCTCCGGGCAGGTGGACGGCGGCCTGGCCGAGCTGGCGCCCGACCGGGAGCGCCCGGGTGCCTGGACCCTGCTGATCGACGGGGCCCCGCAGTCCCATGTGGACCTGGACGACCCCGGGTATCTGGACTTCGCGTACCAGCGGCGGATCGGCCACCTCATCGACCTCGTCGCCCCCGCCCGGCAGCCCCTGAACGTGGTGCACCTGGGCGGCGGCGCCTTCACCCTCGCCCGCTACACGGCGGCCGGCCGGCCGCGCTCCACCCAGCAGATCGTCGAGATCGACGCCGGGCTCGTGGCCTTCGTACGGGAACACCTGCCGCTGGACCCGCAGGCGCGGGTCCGCGTCCGGGCGGTCGACGCCCGGGCCGGGCTCGCCAAGATCCCGGACGGCTGGGCCGACCTGGTGATCGCGGACGTGTTCGACGGCGCCCGCACCCCGGCCCACCTGACCAGCACCGAGTTCCTGGACGACGTACGCCGGGTCCTCACGGCCACCGGCTGGTACGTGGCCAACCTCGCCGACGGTCCGCCGCTCGCCCACCTCCGGGGCCAGATCGCGACGGCCGCGTCCCGCTTCGCGTACCTGGCCGTGGCCGCGGACCCGGTGGTCTGGCGGGGGAAACGCTTCGGCAACGCCGTCATGGTCGCCGCCGACCGGGAGCTGCCGCTCGCGGAGTTCACCCGCCGCGTGGCGAGCGACCCCCACCCCGGCCGGGTGGAGCACGGCCGCGCCCTCACCGACTTCGCCGGCGGCGCCGCCCCGGTCTCGGACGCCTCCGCCCAGCCCTCGCCGGAGCCCCCGCCCTCGGTCTTCCGCTGAGCCGGCGCGGCGTCAGCCGTTCCAGACCTCCACGGCCGGCGGATGGTCGTGCCAGGTGCAGAAGACCGACACCTCGCGTCCGTCGCGGGTGAAGGTGACCCGGATCCAGACGTCCTGTTTCCAGACCTGCATCCGCCAGCCGGCCGCCGGGGTCGCCGATACCAGCTCGGCCGAGGAGGCGCCGAGGTCGAAGACGACCAGACCGCCCGCCACGGTGTACGACTTCACGTTGCCCGACTCACCGCCCCCGCCCCGGCGGCCCGGGCTCGCGCCGGCCGAGGGCTTCGACGAGGGCTGGGCGGAGGAGGCCGCCGGGGACTGCGAAGGGGCCGCCGACGCGGACGACGGCGTCCCGGAGGGCTCCGGGGACGAGGACCGGGGCGAGGGATCCGCCCGGTACGTCGAGGAGGACAGGGGCTGCGTGGTCAGCGGCACCGCGAGGGGCCGGTCGTAGGCCGTACCGGACATGACGGTGTGCACGCCCCACCACGACAGCGTCACCGCCGCCCCGGTCGCCAGCGTCCAAGCCATGGCATGTACAAGTCCTCGTCGCATCAGTGGACATACTGCACCACCCGTCACAGAGGTGGCCCGACCCCTCCCGGGGTCGCCCGAATGGACTACGGTGCGGGCCATGGCAAGTGTGCTCGTGGTCGAGGACGACCAGTTCGTACGTTCCGCCCTCATCCGGCACCTCACCGAGGCCTCGCACACCGTGCGGAGCGTCGGCACGGCCCTGGAGGCGCTGCGCGAGGTCGCGCACCACCGCTTCGACGTGGTCATCCTCGACCTCGGACTGCCCGACCTGGACGGGTCGGAGGCGCTGAAGATGCTGCGCGGCATCACCGACGTACCCGTGATCATCGCGACCGCGCGCGACGACGAGGCGGAGATCGTGCGGCTGCTGAACGACGGCGCCGACGACTACCTGACGAAACCGTTCTCCGTGGAACACCTGTCCGCCCGGATGGCCGCCGTCCTGCGCCGCGCCCGCTCCGCCGCCGGGGCCGAACCGCCCTCCCGCGTCCTGCGCGTCGGCGGCCTCGCCATCGACCCGCTGCGCCGCCAGGCCGAGCTGGACGGGGCCGTGCTGGACCTCACCCGCCGGGAGTTCGACCTGCTGGCCTTCCTCGCCGGGCGGCCCGGCGTGGTCGTCGCCCGGCGCGAGCTGCTCGCCGAGGTCTGGCAGCAGTCGTACGGGGACGACCAGACCATCGACGTGCACCTGTCCTGGCTGCGCCGCAAGCTCGGCGAGACCGCCGCCAGCCCGCGCTACCTGCACACGCTGCGGGGAGTAGGGGTCAAGCTGGAGCCGCCGCTGTGAGATGGGCGCTGGTCAAGGTCTGCCTCGCGGTCACGGCCATGGTGGTCGTGGCCTTCGCCGTGCCGCTCGGGCTGGTCGTCCAGGAGATGGCCAGCGACCGGGCCATCTCCAACGCCGAGCGGCAGGCCGCCACCATCGGGCCGACCCTGTCGATCACCACCGACCCGGCGCAGCTGCGCAAGGCGGTGGAGACCACGCAGATGGGCGCCGCCCGGCGGATGGCGGTGCACGTGCCCGCCATCGGCGACAGCGCGCCCGTCGACATCGGCACCGGCTGGGCCGGCGAGCACGCGGTGGCGGAGACCCGTCGGATCGGGCGCGCCACGACGGCCTCCGTGGCGGGCGGCGGCTCGGCGCTGCTCCAGCCGACCGCGCTCGGGTCCGGGGACATCGCGGTGGTGGAGATCTACGTGCCGGAGAGCGAGGTCAGCAACGGCGTCGCGACCGCCTGGGTGGTGCTCGCGGGCGTCGGGCTCGCGTTGATCGTGGGCTCCGTGGCGGTCGCGGACCGGCTCGGCGCCCGCCTGGTGCGCCCGGCGGAGCGGCTCGCGGACGCCGCGCACCAGCTGGGCGAGGGCAGGCTCGGGGCGCGGGTCCCGGAGGACGGACCGAAGGAACTCCGATCCGCGGCCGTCGCGTTCAACTCCATGGCGGACCAGGTGGTGGAACTCCTGGCCAATGAGCGGGAGCTGGCCGCCGACCTCTCGCACCGGCTGCGGACGCCGCTGACGGTGCTGCGGCTCAACACGGCCTCGCTCGGGGACGGCCCGGCGGCCGAACAGACCCGGGCGGCGGTCGAGCAGCTGGAGCGCGAGGTCGACACGATCATCCGTACCGCCCGCGAACAGCGCGCGCCCGCCGCCGCGGGCGCCGGCGGGGGAGCGGGCTGCGACGCCTCGGAGGTGATCCGCGACCGGATGGCGTTCTGGTCGGCGCTGGCCGAGGACGAGGGCCGCGAGGTACGGCTCGCGGGCGTCGACCGTACGGTACGGATCCCCGTGGCCCGGCCGGAGTTGGCGGCCGCCCTCGACGCCATGCTGGGCAACGTCTTCCGGCACACCCCCGAGGGCACCCCCTTCGCGGTGGACGTGCACGACGCGGGGGACGCCGTCATCGTCCTCGTGTCGGACGCGGGGCCCGGCATCGATGACCCGGACGCGGCACTGCGGCGCGGCAACGACGGCGGACGCACCGGTTCCACGGGACTCGGCCTGGACATCGTGCGCCGGGTCGCGGAGTCCACGGGCGGCGACGTCCGGCTGGGCCGGTCGGTACTGGGCGGGACCGAGGTCCGGGTGTGGATCGCGCTCGACGGCCGGGACCGGGGTGCCCGGCGCAGCAGGCGCAAGCGGCGCGGCAACTGAGCGTCCCGCGGTCCGCACGGGCCGCACGGGCCGCCCGGCGTCGCGCACGGGCCGCCCGCACGGACCTGCCGTGCGCCGACCGCCGGCCGGCGGGCCCCCGCTGACCGGCAACCGGCGTACACGAGCGGTCCTCGGGGGCGCGCCTGGCCGGTCGCACGCCCTCGTCTCGGTACGGTCCGCGCCATGGACACCCTCATCTTCGGCGGCCTCCTCGCCACGCTGATCGCGATGTACCGGGACTCCTCCCGGATGGTCGTTCTCGGGGCCTGGTGGGTCATGCTCGTCGCCGTGATCCTGCTGATGGCGCACCACATCACCAGCAGTCTCGCCCTCAACCTGAGCTACTGACGTGGCCGCGATGCGGGGCCTCCTCCAGGAGGCGCAGCCGGACGGCGGGCTGCTGGGGCGCGTCCAGTACTGGTTCGCGTGCGTCTTCGCGATCGGCTGGACGGGGGTCGTGTGCGGCGGGCTCTTCTACCAGTTCGGGCTGTGGGAGTACCCGTGCCCGCTCTGCATCGTGCAGCGGATGTTCATGCTGCTCGCGGCGATGGGGGCGGCCCACATCATCCGCACGGCCCTGACGCACGGCTCGGTGACCGGCCGCGACTACATGATGGGCTGGGGGCTGGCCCTGGTCGCCGTGATCGCGGGCTCGTTCGCCTCGTGGCGCCAGACGATGCTGCACATCCTGCCGGGCGACAAGGGATACGGGAGCGAAGTGCTCGGCCTGCACCTGTACGTGTGGGCGTGGATCCTCTTCCAGGCCTCGGTCGTCGCGGTCGGCATCGTCATGGCCTTCGCCCACGCGACGGCGGACCGCGCCGTTCCGGCGAGCGGCCCGGGTCCGTACCGCACGGTGGGGCTGATCGCGCTGTGGTTCCTCGGACTGGTCATCGCGGTGAACGTGGTGGCCGTGTTCTTCGAGGAGGGCTTCAGCTGGTTCCTGCCCGACGACCCCACGCGCTACGAACTCCCGTACGACATCGGGATCCTGGACCGCACGTAACGGAGGCCACGCGCGGCATACCGTACGGGGTGGTTGTTGTTCACGCCCCTCGAACGGAACGGAACTGATCATGCGTTACGCAGTCCTCGGCACCGGGATCGTCGGCCGGACGGTGGCCGCCCGGCTCGCGTCCCTGGACCACGAGGTGCTCATCGGCACCCGCGACCCCGAGGCCACCCTCGCCCGCGCGGAGTACGCCGACTGGGCGGCCGAGCACCCGCAGGTGGGCCTGGCCGCCTTCCCGGAGGCCGCACGTCGGGGGAGATATTCGTCAACGCCACCCGCGGGCGGGTCAGCATCGCCGCCCTGGAGGAGGCCGAGGCCGAGCACCTCGACGGCAAGGCCCTGATCGACATCGCGAACCCGCTGGACTTCTCGAACGGGTTCCCGCCGTCCCTGGACCCGGTGGACACCGACAGCCTGGGCGAGCTGATCCAGCGGAGCTTCCCGGGGCTGCGGGTGGTCAAGACGCTGAACACGATGAACTGCCAGATCATGGTGGATCCGGCCCGGCTCCCGGGCGATCACCACGTCTTCCTGTCGGGCGAGGACGCGGACGCCAAGAAGGCCGTGCGCGAGCTGCTGTACTCGTTCGGCTGGCCGGAGGCGAGCGTCCTCGACCTCGGAGGCATCGGGACGGCGCGCGGCACGGAGATGCTCCTGCCCATCTGGCTGCGGCTGATGGGCAGCCTCGGCCACACCGAGTTCAATTTCCACGTCCGGGGCGCCTGACCCGCTCCTGCGGCTTCCGGCGGTCCGGCCGTCCGTCCGTCCGCCCGGACGGGGGCGCAAATGTTGCCGCGCCCCCGTCCCGCGCCGAACGTGGGCGTGACGGAAGGAGCCATGCATGAGAGTCATGCTCAGGGCCCACTTGGACACGGCCGCCAGCAACGAGGGCATCAAGTCCGGAGCCCTGCCCCAGTCGATCAAGAAGCTGATGGAGAAGGTCAAGCCGGAGGCGGCCTACTTCGGGCTGCACGAGGGCGTGCGCTCCTGTTGGATCGTCTTCGACCTCCAGGACAGCTCGCAGATGCCCCCGCTGATGGAGGACCTCTTCCTGCAGTTCAACGCCGAGCTGGAAGTCGGTCCCGTCATGAACGCCGAGGACCTGGCGAAGGGCCTGGCGGCGATGTCCGCGTCGCCGTAGCAGCGCCCGCCGTAGTCCTGGAGGCCGCCGGCGCCAGCAGTGCGGAGACGGCGGCGGCCGCGCAGGAGACGGCGAAGGCGGCCCGATGGCCGTACGCGGCCGCCAGCGGCCCGGCGGCGGCCGCCGCCAGGGCCTGGCCGACGATCAGCCCGCTGCCGAGCACGGTCATGGCCTCGCCCATCCGCTCCGCCGGACCGGCCCGTTCCACCAGGCCGAACAGCGCGATCAGGTGCGGGGCCACGGCCAGTCCGATCCCCGCGACGGCGAGGGCCGCGCCCCACAGTCCCGACACCGCCAGCAGCGGCAGGGTCAGCACCGCCTGGGCCGCGATGGTCCACCGCAGCCGCACGCCCAGGTCCGCCGTCCCGGGCCGGGCCACCGTCACGAAGCCGGCGACCGAGCTGGTCACGGCCATCGCCGACCACACCAGCCCCGCCGCGCCCGGCTCGCCGACCTCCTCGGCCAGCGCGTTGACCCCGGTGTTGGCCCCGCTCCAGGCGGCCCCCTGGAGTACGGCCATCGCGAACAGCAGGGCGAGCCCCGGCGACCACAGCCGTACGCCGCCCCGCGCGCCCGTGGCGCCGGAGGCCGGGCCCGGCGCCGTGGGATGCAGCGCGAAGAGCGTCCCGGACACCAGGATCAGCCCGGCCGCGAGCACGAGCGCCGACGCGGGGTGCACGGTCACCGCGAGGATCCCGGCCAGCGCGGGCCCCACCACGAACCCGGCCTCGTCGAGGGTGGTGTCGAAGGACAGGGCGGACCCGACGAGCGCCTTGTCGTCCCCGGCGAGCCGCGCCCAGCGGGCCCGCGCGAGCGGGCCCACCTGCGGGACGGTGAGCCCGGCGGCGACGGCCAGGGCGATCAGGGCGGGCAGCGACAGCCCGCCCAGGACGGCCGCGACGAGTGCGGCGAGGGCCGCCGCGTTCGCCGCGCAGGCGACGAGCAGTACGGGGCGGTGCCCGCGGCGGTCGGCGAGCCGGCCGATGACCGGGCCGCCGAGTGCCTGGCCGAGCCAGAGCGCGGCGGCGACGGTTCCGGCGTCGCCGATGCCCTCGCGCTCGTTGATGAGCAGGAGCGTCCCGATGGGGCAGAGCGCGGCGGGCAGCCGGGCGAGGAACGCGTGGAAGGGGAGAGCGCGTCCGCCGAGTGCGAGCACTCCGCGCAGGCCCGTGGGCGCGGGTCGGGGCGCGGGTCGGGGCGCGGGTATGGGTGTGGGCTTGGGCACGGTCATGCGTGGACAACCTCCAGCCGCGCGCCGACCCACCCGTTTCTCCGGCGCGCACCGTTGCCCGTTGCCCGGGACCGTAGGCGCGGAACCGGGCGTTCGGAAGCCCTGTCTCAGGGGCCGGCCGCGGCGGGGTCGCCGGGATCGCCGGGATCGCCGGGATCGCCGGGGGCGCCCGAGGCCAGCCGCTTGGCCTGGGCCCGGCCGACCTCGGCGGCGCGGTGCAGGTAGTCGCCGATGACGGCGAGCTCGCTGTCGGAGTAGCCCTCCAGCACGGCGCCGAAGGCCCGGCCGGGGGTGTCCCAGGCGGCGCCGATCCGCGCGCGGGCCGCCGGGGAGAGCGCGACGAGGGAGCGGCGGCGGTCGTTCGGGTCGGACTGCCGCTCGACGACTCCGGCCTTGACCAGGCGGTCGACGAGGCGGGTGGCGGAACCGGAGGTCAGGCCGGTGAGGCGGGCGATGTCGCCGGTGCTCACGGGGCCGGGCTCCAGGTCGAGGAGGCCCACGCACTGGAGGTCGGTGGGGTGCAGGCCGAGGTGGTCGGCCATGGCCTGGCTGAAGAGCGAGTAGTCGGCGTAGTGCCGCTGGCTCTCGGTGACGATCCGCGCGAGCAGCTCGGCGCGGCTCCACTGATCACCCGAACGAGGGGAATCGGTTGACATCGGCTTCTCCGTGCTCCAAATTTATCTGTGTGACGCAGAGAGTGTGTCACAAAGAATCTGTGCCACGTATTCAGTCTAGAACAGGAAGACGCCATGTCGAAGATCCTCGTCACCGGCGGCCGCGGCGCCATCGCCCGCGGCCTCACCTCCCTCCTCGAAGCCCACGGCATCCCGTACCGCCTCGCATCCCGCGAGCCGGACCATCCGGACACCGTGCACTGCGACCTCGGCGACCCCGCCACCTTCCCCGGCGCCCTCGCCGGTGTCCGCTCCGTCTTCCTGTACGCGGAGGCCTCCGGCATCGAGGCCTTCGTCAAGGAGGCCGTCGCCGCGGGCGTCGAGCACATCGTGCTCCTGTCCTCCTCCTCGGTCCTCGCCCCCGACGCCGCCGACAGTCCGCTCGCCGCCGGCCACCTCGCGGTCGAGGAAGTCCTGCTGGCCTCCCCGCTGCGCACCACGCTGCTGCGACCCGGGGCCTTCGCGGGCAACGCCCTCGGCTGGGCCTGGTCGCTGAAGTCCGGCCGCCCGGTCCACCTGCCCTACCCGGGCTCCTACGGCGACCCGGTCCAGGAGAGCGACATCGCCGAGGCTGCCTTCGCGGTCCTCACGGACCCGGCCCTCGCCGGCCGCGCGTACACCCTGACCGGACCGCAGTCGCTGACGTTCCAGACGCAACTGGCCATACTCGGCGGCGTCCTCGGCCGCCCCATACCCTTCGGGACCGTCTCCCGCGAGCAGTGGAAGTCCGAGGTCGACGGCTACATACCCGGCCCGTACGCCGAGGCGCTGCTCGACTACTGGGCCGCCGGGGACGGCCTGCCGGTCGAGCTCACGGACGCGGTCGAGCGGCTCACCGGGCACCCGGCCCGCTCCTTCGACGCCTGGTGCGAGGACCACGCCGAAGCGTTCGCCGCGTAGTGGCGGGGGAGGGTCGTGGGGGCCGGGGGTCGTGCCCGCACATGCGAAAGGCCCCGGTCCGCTTTCGCGTACCGAGGCCTTCATGCAGGGTGAGTGACGGGACTTGAACCCGCGGCCACCTGGACCACAACCAGGTGCTCTACCAACTGAGCTACACCCACCATGTCCGGTCGGAGAACCGACCGGCCGAAGAAAAGGGTACAGGGTCCGGGAGGGTGCTCGCTCCCCCCTTTGTCCGCGCCCGTCTCCGGTGTGTCCTACTCGCCCGCGACCACGTGCTTGGCGGCGATGGTCCGCGCCGTGTCCGAGTCGGGCCCGGGCTGCGGCACGAAGACGGCCTCCCGGTAGTAGCGCAGCTCGGCGATGGACTCCTTGATGTCCGCGAGCGCCCGGTGGTTGCCGTTCTTCGGCGGACTGTTGAAGTACGCCCGGGGGTACCAGCGGCGCGCCAGCTCCTTGACCGAGGACACGTCCACGATCCGGTAGTGCAGGTAGCCCTCCAGCGCGGCCATGTCGCGCAGCAGGAAGCCGCGGTCGGTGCCGACCGAGTTTCCGCAGAGCGGGGCCTTGCGGGGCTCCTTGACGTGTTCCCGTACGTACGCCAGGACCTGGGCCTCGGCATCCGCGAGGGTGGTCCCGCCGGCCAGCTCGTCGAGCAGGCCGGAGGCGGTGTGCATCTCGCGCACCACGTCGGGCATGGTCTCCAGGGCCGCGTCCGGCGGGCGGATCACAATGTCCACGCCTTCGCCGAGCACGTTGAGCTCCGAGTCGGTGACCAGTGCGGCCACCTCGATAAGTGCGTCGTCCGTCAGCGAGAGCCCGGTCATCTCGCAGTCGATCCACACCATGCGATCGTTCATGCGTCCCACCTTATGCGGAAGGTCCCTCACATCGGTGCCGTACCGATGTGAGGGACCTTCCGCCAGGCAGTACCCGTCGGGGCTACGCGTGCTCGCGCAGGACCCGGCCGGGGGCGTACAGCTCCGTGACCGAGGGGCCGGCCGCGGCCAGGGCCGCCGCCGTCCGCTGGGGCTGCGGAGTGCGCTGGTGCGGAACCGCGCTCTCCTGGATCTGGGACACCTGAGCCACATCGGCCTGCGGGCGGCGAGCCCGGTAGGCCGAGCGGTAGGCGGCCGGGGAGGAGCCCAGCTGGCGCCGGAAGTGCCCGCGCAGCGCGACCGGCGAGCGGAACCCGCAGCGCCCGGCGACCTCGTCGACCGAGTAGTCGGAGGTCTCCAGCAGCCGCTGTGCCTGGAGTACCCGCTGGGTGATCAGCCACTGGAGCGGCGCGCTGCCGGTGAGCGAGCGGAATCGCCGGTCGAAGGTGCGCCTGCTCATGTAGGCGCGCGCCGCCAGCGTCTCCACGTCGAACTGCTCGTGGAGGTGTTCAAGTGCCCAGGCGACGACCTCGGCCAGCGGGTCGGCGCCGATCTCCTCCGGCAGCGACCGGTCGAGGTAGCGCTCCTGGCCGCCCGTGCGGCGCGGCGGGACGACGAGTCGGCGGGCCAGAGCCCCGGCCGCCTCGCTGCCGTGGTCCGTGCGCACGATGTGCAGGCACAGGTCGATTCCGGCCGCGGTGCCCGCGGACGTCAGCACGTCGCCGTCGTCGACGAACAGCTCGCGCGGATCGACATGGACGGACGGGTAGCGCTTGGCCAGCGTCGGCGCGTACATCCAGTGCGTCGTCGCGGGCCGGCCGTCGAGCAGACCGGCGGCGGCGAGCACGAAGGCTCCCGTGCACAGTCCGACGATCCGGGCACCCTCCTCGTGCGCCAGACGCAGTGCGTCGAGCGCCTCCGGCGGCGGCGGTGAAGTGATGGAACGCCATGCGGGCACGACGACCGTGCCTGCCCGGGCGATCGCCTCCAACCCGTACGGCGCGGTCAGTTCGAGTCCGCCGGTGGTCCGCAGCGGACCGTCCTCCCCGGCGCACACGAGCAGTCGATAGCGTGGAACTCCCGCGTCCTGCCGGTCAATGCCGAACACGGAAAGTGGAATGGAGCTCTCGAAGATCGGTCCGCCGCTGAACAGCAGCACCGCGACGATCTCCCGGCGGCGACGCCCTGCGAGCTTCCGGCCGGCGTCCGCGACGACGGCGGTGGAATCCTGGCTCATGGCTAAGCCCCCCTTGGGTGTCGCGACTCCTTGGTCTGGTCGCACCTGCACGTTTCCCCTCGGCCTTGCACGTGGATCCCCCGCCGTAAATACATGATCGAATCTACTGCGTCCCGTGGTGTCGGCGTGACAAGTTCAGCACGCAGCGCTATGTCGACTTGGCAACTTGGCGAAAAGCATTCGATCAGGAAGCGTTCCACTCCGCTACCTGGGTGGGAAGCGCGCAGGTTGGTCATGGCCAGTACCCATAGGGTCATGGAGCCCCTCGGCCTCTGTCGTCGCTGGTGGTAGGGGGGGTGGGTGGACATTCCGGCAAGGGGGCCACCCTGCCGGGAAGTTGGCTGAAAACGTGCGGGTGTGGGTGTGCGAACCGGTCAGTCGTGGGGGGACATCGCGCCGGAACCGTGGCAACCGCGGTGGGTTCCGGCCCCGCCGCGCGAGTGCCGGCCCCGGTGAGCGGTCGGAAGCCGGTCCTCCGCCAGCACCCGGGCGGCGGCCCGCTCCACCTTCTCCGAGTGGCGCAGCAGCACCCGGCAGGCCGCCGTGACGGCCGCCAGCCCCAGGGTCGCCACCGCCGCCCCGCCGAAGGACGTCCCGTAGACCACCAGGACGACGGGAACGAGCAGGCAGCTGAAGGCGGCCCAGCGCACCACGTCACCCGCAGGGTCGTCGTGGGGGCGCCCGGCGGAGTGCACGGACGAGTGAAGGGGCGGCGGCGGCGTGTGGACGGACTGCGTCGGCTGAGCGGGCTGGACGGGGTGAACCGGATGGCCGGGCACGGCGTGCTCCCTGCGGGCTCTTCCTGGACGGTCGGACTCGTGTCCAACGCCGGGCGGCGGGGCTCGGTCACTGCGCGCACGGGTGGCGCGTACCCGGCGGGCGGGCGGCTCGTCACTGGCTGTAGGGGGCAGCGGCCATTGCCAACGGGGCCGCGCTCCGTCATGCTCCCTGGGACGCTCTCCAGAGGCGGCAAGCCCTGTGCAGGACAGGAGTGTCGCCGTACCCTGGTGGGTACGGGCTTGGGAAGATGCTTCCCGGACAGAGCACCGTCACCCTGAGTCGCCGATTTCGCCCCGCCCCTGTCCCTTCCCCCGAGGACTCCTTCGCCGAGACATCCATGGCCGGTCACGAATTCTCCGAACCCGCGGACCGCAAGCGCAAACGCCTCGCCGATCCTGAATCGGCCGACCTGCGCGCGGTGGAACAGCCACGCCATCCCTGCGACCCGGCCTTCCGGCACGGCGTGGTGGTGGGATTCGACGGATCCACGTCCAGTGAGAGAGCCCTCGCCTACGCGATCGGGATGGCCCGCCGCTCCGGCTCCGGTCTGATCATCGTCCATGTCGCGAACCGACTCCCCACCACGATGTGGGCCGGCTGCGAGCCGCCCGTCTTCGTCGACGTGCCGGACCACCGCACCGAGGTCCTGGGGCTGGAGCTGGCCTGCGCGGACTATCTGGCCGAGGTGCCGTGGATCCTGGTCGAGCGGGGCGGTGACATCTGCCACGAGCTGGAGGAGGTCGGCCGGGAGTACTCGGCCGACGCCATCGTGGTCGGCTCCACGCACGGGATCGTCGGCCGGATCTTCGGCTCGGTGGCGGGCCGGCTCGCCAAGCGGGCACAGCGACCCGTTGTTGTCATTCCGTAACCCGCTGTACTTCGATAGTGCGGTTGTGAACCCCCTTGTAAAGGGTAGATAAATGCTGCTGGGACGCAGCAAACAACTGCAGATCGAAGGGAGCCCGCCGTGGACAATGGTGTCTCTGCGGGAAGCACGGCCTCGACTTCGACCCTCGGGAACATCGCCCTGGGTCTCACCCTTCTCGCGTTCGGTATCGGCCACACCGGGATCATCGACGGCGTGACCGCTGCCAACTCCGTGTCGCTCGCGACCTACGTCGGCGGCCTGGCCCTGTTCGTCCTCGGAATCCTCGAGTTCCGCGGCGGCAACGGCTTCAACGGCACGGCGTTCGCGGGCCTCGGTGCCTTCTGGTTCACCTGGGCCTCGGGCGCCGACGGAAAGGTTTCGGCAGACGCTGCCGGAATGTTCCTCGTCCTCTTCGCGATGCTCGCGCTGACCCTCACCGCGGGCGCGTCGGGCGGACTGTTCGGGCAGGGCGTGTACGCGCTGTTCACCCTCTCCCTCGTGCTCCTCGCGATAGGCGCCTTCGCCGAGAGCGACGGGCTGGGCAAGGCCGCGGGCTGGGTGGCCGCGGTCTCCGGGCTGCTGGCCTGGTACGGCGCCACCGCGGCGCTGGCGCACTGGCCCACGGCGCTGGGCAAGGCCTCCGGTCGCGGTGCGGTCGCCGCGAGCTGAGGAAAGCGACGGCGAGCCACGACAGAACGGCCCCCGGGGGGATCCCCGGGGGCCGTTCCGTCGTGCCGTGCGGTCTACTCGACCGTGACCGACTTCGCCAGGTTGCGCGGCTTGTCGATGTCCCGGCCCATGGCCAGGGCCGTGTGGTAGGCCAGCAGCTGGAGCGGGATGCCCATCAGGATCGGGTCCAGCTCGTCCTCGTTCTTGGGCACGATGATCGTGTGGTCGGCCTTCTCCTGCTCGCGGTGGGCCACCGCCAGGATCCGACCGCTGCGGGCCTTGATCTCCTCAAGGGCCGCGCGGTTCTTCTCCAGCAGGTCGTCGTCCGGGACGATCGCGACCGTCGGCATCGCCGGCTCGATGAGCGCGAGCGGGCCGTGCTTGAGCTCGGAGGCCGGGTAGGCCTCGGCGTGGATGTAGGAGATCTCCTTCAGCTTCAGGGAGGCCTCCAGGGCCACCGGGTAGCCGCGCACCCGGCCGATGAACATCATCGACTTCGCCTCGGCGTACTCGGCCGCGAGCTTCTTGATGTCCTCCTCGCCGTCGAGGATCTCCTGGATCTGGGCGGGCAGCTTGCGCAGGCCCTCGATGATCCGCTTGCCGTCGGTGACCGACAGGTCCCGGATCCGGCCCAGGTGCACGGCCAGCAGCGCGAAGGCCACGACCGTGTTGGTGAAGCACTTGGTGGAGACGACGCAGACCTCGGGGCCGGCGTGCACGTACACGCCGCCGTCGGCCTCGCGGGCGATCGCGGAGCCGACCACGTTGACGACGCCGAGGACGCGGGCGCCCTTGCGCTTGAGCTCCTGGACGGCCGCGAGCACGTCGTAGGTCTCACCGGACTGTGAGACCGCGATGTAGAGGGTGTCGGGGTCCACGACCGGGTTGCGGTAGCGGAACTCGGAGGCCGGCTCGGCGTCCGCGGGGATGCGGGCCATGCCCTCGATGAGGCCGGCGCCGATCAGACCCGCGTGGTACGAGGTGCCGCAGCCCAGGATCTTGACCCGGCGGATGCCGCGCGCCTCGCGCGGGTCCAGGTTCAGCCCGCCCAGGTGCACGGTGTTGAAGCGGTCGTCGATCCGGCCGCGCAGCACGCGGTCGACCGCGTCGGGCTGCTCGGAGATCTCCTTGTGCATGTACGTGTCGTGGCCGCCCATGTCGTAGGAGGCGGCCTCCCACTCCACGGTCTCCGGGGTGGCGTTGGTCGTCGTACCGCCGGTGGTGTAGGTGCGGAAGTCGTCGGCCTTGAGGGTGGCCATCTCACCGTCGTTCAGGGTGACGACCTGGCGGGTGTGGGCGATCAGCGCCGCGACGTCGGAGGCGACGAGCATCTCCTTCTCGCCGATGCCGAGGATGACCGGCGAGCCGTTGCGGGCGACGACGATGCGGTCGGCGAAGTCGGCGTGCATGACGGCGATGCCGTAGGTGCCGTCGATCACCTTGAGGGCCTCGCGGACCTTCTCCTCCAGGGTGTCGGCCTGGGAGCGGGCGATCAGGTGGGTGATGACCTCGGTGTCGGTCTCCGAGACGAAGACGACCCCGTCGGCTTCGAGCTTGGCGCGCAGCTCGGAGGCGTTGTCGACGATGCCGTTGTGGACGACGGCGACCTTGTTCTCGGGGTCGAGGTGCGGGTGCGAGTTGATGTCGCTCGGGGCGCCGTGGGTGGCCCAGCGGGTGTGCGCGATGCCGGTGGTGCCGGCGAACCGCTTGGGGACGCGGGCCTCCAGGTCGCGGACGCGCCCCTTGGCCTTGACCATCTTGAGCGCGCCGGACTTCGGGCTGTTGACGACGATGCCCGCGGAGTCGTACCCGCGGTACTCCAGCCGCTGCAGGCCTTCCAGCAGCAGCGGAGCCACGTCGCGCTTGCCGATGTAACCCACGATTCCGCACATAAGGTGTTACCCCTCCTGAGGTTCGTCTGTTCTCGTCCGCCGGAGCCCGGCCGATCGGGCCGGGTCGGGTCGGGTCAGCCGTAAACGATGCGGCGCAACTGCCGGAGCGAGAGCTCCGGGGGCGCCACGGCGCGGTGCGGCAGTTCCACCGCGATCCGCTCGAAGATCTCGGTGTTGACCGCGCCGCCGGACTGCAGTTCGCGGTGGCGGCGGCGGACGAAGTCCTCGGTCTTCTCGTCGAAGTACGCGAGCACGTCGAGCACCACCCGGGCGGCCTCGCCCCGCTGGAGCGAGGTGGTCCGGACCAGGTGGTCCACAAGATCGTCATGCGACGGGCGGCGGTCGAGCATCCGTCGATACTGACGGTCCGCGGCCAGGAACGCAAAGATCCTGCCCGATTCCGGGCAGGATCTCGCTGGTCTGGACCAGAGGAATGGTTAATTCCGGTCAAGCATGATCAGAAACGGCCCAAAATCGCCGCCTTGGCCGTACTGAACTCCTCGGCGGTCAGCACCCCGGCCCGGTGCAGCTCACCGAGCTCGCGCAACCGCCGCAGCAGGGCGTCGTGATCCACGGCTTCCGCCGCAGAGCCCGCGCCCGACGGCGCCCCGGGCGCGGGCGGGAGCGGGAGCGCGGGGGCCGCGGCAGCGGGCGCGAGGGCCGGCGCGGGCTCCGGCGCCGCCGCGGCGGCCGCCGGGTGGGGCATCCGCAGCGCCACGGCCGCCGCGACCAGCGCCATCAGCGGGTCCTTCTTGAAGCCGTACAGCTCCACCGCGCACGGGTCGTACTTCGGCGGGGGCGAGGAAGCCGGGGCGCCCGCCAGGGTGAAGCGGATCCACCCGTTCTCCAGCCCCCGCGACGGGTACCACTCCACCGCCCGCACATCCGCGAGCCGGAACTCGCGCGGCCCCCCGGAGCGCTTGGCCTCCTCCGTCGTCCAGTTCCACTCCAGGGCCACCCGGTCCCCGTCGAAGGCCACCGTCCCGTCGCCCGCGCCCACCGTGATCGGCACGGCCGGCCCGGGCAGGAGGTAGGAGTCCGACGGGCCGGGGTCCACCTGGTCCAGCAGCAGGGCGTTGCGCACCTCGTCCACGAAGTACTCCGCGACCCCGGCCCGGTCCGAGTCCACCGCCAGCCGGTACGGATCCGAGGCCTCGGGCAGCCGCCCCGCCGTGACCTGGAGGAGGGGGTCGGCCCCGTCACGCAGCCGCAGCCGCAACCGCCCCGCCTTGCGCCCCGGTTCGTAGCTGATCCCCGCCAGCGCCCGCAGGGGCACGGCCACTTCGCCCAGGGTCTGGCGCAGCAGTCCCACTCCCTTGTCGCGGCCCGGCACGATGCGCACCGTGTCCCCGTCGAAGGTCCATGTGCCGTCCTTCTGGATGATTTCCGCCATCCCGCGATTCTCGCACCGGCCCGGACGGGTGAGTCTGCCGCGAGTTGCCCTATACCTGGGCGCATGAGAGTCCTGCGACGCACGCTCGGCGCCCTCCTCGCCCTCAGTACCGTCCCCGCCTTCGCCACGGCCTGCACCGCCGCTCACGGCGACGACGCGAAACCCGGCGACGCACGGCCCGCCGTCCTCGCCCCGTACGAACGGCTCCTGCCGGCGCCGGTCTCCGCCCGCGCCGAAGGCCCCGGGTACGCCTTCGGGCCGGGCACGGTGATCCGTACCGGCCTGGGCGGGGACGAGGAGGTCCGGCAGATCGGCGAGCTGCTCGCGGAGCAGCTGAGGGGCCCCAGCGGGCTGCCGCTGCCCGTGGTCGACGGGGCGGAGGGGGACGGGGTCCGGCTGCGGCTCGACGAGGAGGCCGAGGGGGTCGGGGACGAGGGCTACCGGCTGGAGTCCGGCCCGACCGGGGTCACCCTCACCGCACGCACGCCCGCCGGGCTCTTCCACGCGGGCCAGACGCTGCGCCAGCTCCTGCCGGTGGCCGGGCCGGGGACGGTGCCCGGCGGGACCGTCACCGACGCGCCGCGCTTCGCGTACCGGGGCGTGATGGTCGACGTGGCGCGGCACTTCTTCTCGGTGGAGCAGGTCAAGCGGTACGTGGACCAGCTCGCCCAGTACAAGGTCAACACCCTGCACGTGCACCTGACCGACGACCAGGGCTGGCGCCTCGCGATCGACGGCTGGCCGCGGCTCGCGGAGTACGGCGGCGCCAGCGAGGTCGGCGGCGGGGCGGGCGGGTACTGGACGAAGGACGAGTACCGGTCCCTCGTCGAGTACGCCGGGGAGCGGTACGTGGACGTGGTGCCCGAGATCGACATGCCGGGGCACGTGAACGCGGCGCAGGCCTCGTACGCGGACCTGAACTGCGACGGCAAGGCGCGCGAGCGCTACACCGGGATCAAGGTCGGCTTCAGCTCGCTGTGCGTGGCGAAGGAGCGGACGTACGAGTTCATCGACGAGGTGCTCGGCGAGGTCGCGGAGCTCACCCCGGGCCGCTACCTCCACATCGGCGGCGACGAGGCGCACTCGACGCCCGCGGCGGACTACGCGGCGTTCATGGACCGGGCCCAGGAGGTGGTGGGCAAGCACGGGAAGACGGTGGTCGCCTGGCACCAGCTGGCCACGGCGCGGCCGGCCGAGGGCGCGGTGCTGCAGTACTGGGGCCACGACCGGACGGCGGCGCCGGAGAAGGCGGCGGTGGCCGCGGCGGCGAAGGCGGGGCACCGGCTGATCCTGTCGCCGGCGGACCGGCTGTACCTGGACATGAAGTACGACGCGGCGACGAAGCCCGGGCTGGCCTGGGCGGGGTACGTCCCGGTCCGGCGGGCCTACGACTGGAACCCGGGCGCCTACCTGCCCGGTGTCGCGGAGGCGGCCGTACTCGGCGTCGAGGCACCGCTGTGGACGGAGACGATCGGGACCCGGCCGGACCTGGAGTACATGGCCTTCCCCAGGGTCCTGGGCCTGGCGGAACTGGGCTGGTCCCCGGCCGGGTCGCACCGCTGGGAGGCGTACCGCCAGCGGCTGGCGGCGCAGGGGCCGCGGCTGGACGCGCAGGACGTCAACTACCACCGGGCCCCGGACGTGCCCTGGGGGTAGCGGGTGGCGAGCAGTGACCGTGCGAAGAGGTGCGGGCGGCCCCCGAGGGACCGGGACGGGAGCCGCCCGCGCTTCTTGCTACCGCCGCGCGAAGGGCGCGACGGGGTTCTTGAGGGTGCCGATCAGCTGGAGGGCCGCGGCCGGGTCGGCGAGGTCGACCATCTGCTTGTTGTTCCGCAGCTGGAGGCGGTTGAGGCAGGACAGCTGGAACTCCTCGGCGAACAGGTCGTAGCGGGCGAAGCGGTCCGCCAGGGCGGGGAGCGAGTCCTGGTAGTCGTGGGCGCAGTCCGCCACCGCCTGCCAGAAGGTCGACTCCTCGCAGATGCCCTCGGTCACCAGGATCGAGCCGAGGAAGCGGAAGAAGCAGTCGAACACGTCCGTGAAGACGGACAGCAGCTTCATGTCCTCCGGGATGTCCGCCCGGACCCGCTCGACCGCGGGCGGCAGGACCGCGTCCGGGTCCATGACGACGATCTCCTCGGCGATGTCCTTGAAGATCGCCCGCTTCACCACGCCGTTCTCGATGACGAGGATCGTGTTCTCGCCGTGCGGCATGTACGCGAGGTCGTACTGGTAGAAGCAGTGCAGGAGGGGCAGCAGGTACGCCCTCAGGTACGGCTTCAGCCACTCGGCCGGGGTCAGGCCCGACTCCGCGATCAGCGCGCCGACGAAGGAGTTGCCCTCCGAGTCCACGTGGAGGAGCGAGGCCATCGTCGCGAGGCGCTCGTCCCCGCGCAGCGACTCCACCGGGGACTCGCGCCACAGGGCGGCGAGCATCTTGCGGTAGGGGGAGTAGCGGTCCGTGGCGCGCTCGTACTGGCGGTGGTGGTAGCCGATCGCCGCGCGCTCGCGGATGATCGAGAAGTCCACCGACCGCAGGACCTCGTCGCCCTCGATCAGCTGGTGGAGCCAGTCGTTGATGGCCGGGGTGGCCTCCATGTACGCGGCCGACAGGCCCCGCATGAAGCCCATGTTGAGGACGGAGATGGCCGTCTTCACGTAGTGCTTGGTCGGCGTGGTCGTGTTGAAGAACGTACGGATCGACTGCTGCGCCAGGTACGCGTCCTCGCCCTCGCCCAGCAGGACGAGGCGGCGGTTGGCGATCTCGGCGGCGAAGGTGACCGCGGTCTTGTTCCACCACTGCCAGGGGTGGACCGGCAGCAGGTGGTAGTCCGCCAGGTCGAGGCCGAGGGAGGCCATCTTCGCGGAGAAGGCCGTGAGGGCGGCCTCGCCGAGCTCCCCGCGGATGAAGGAGTCGTGGTCCAGGCCCGCGCCCGCCGTGAAGGTGGAGACGTCCTTGTGGGCCGCCACCCACACCAGGTGGACCGGGCTCGCCGTCTCCGGGGCGTACGAGAGGTACTCGTGCACGCCGAAGCCGAGGCGGCCGTTGTTCGCCACGAAGCAGGGGTGGCCCTCGGTCATGCCGGTCTCGATGTCCTGGAAGGAGGACTTCGCCAGGACCGACGAGGGGATCTGCGGCTTCGTGTACTTGTAGCCCGTGCCGGCCAGGGTGGAGGAGATCTCCTCCAGGTAGACCGGCAGGACCTCCGCGCTCAGGCCCAGGGACTCGCGCAGCTCGATGTGGAAGTCGAGGGCGTCCAGCGGCAGCTCGGCGCCGTCCCGGTGGCGGGTGACGGACGACTCGTCCACCGACCAGTGGTCCAGGGCGTGCAGCACGGCCGTGAAGCGGTACTCCACCGTGCCGTCGTCGCTGGCGACCGAGTAGCGGTCCTCGCCGAGCGGCTTCGGGGTGAGCAGGCGCTCGTGGGAGAACTCCGACAGGGCCTTGCGGACCAGCGCGCGGTTCGCGCGGGCCCACAGCTCGGGGGAGAGGTGGGAGACGGCGTCGGCGAGGCTCATATCGAGACCCCCGTCGTGATGCCGGTGGCGGCCTCGAACTGGGCGCGCGTGCAGAAGCTGAGCAGGGCGACCTTCTCGGGCTTCTGGACCGGGCCGTCGGGGACGAAGCCGACGGCCTCGTTCAGGGCGTGCACGGCGGTGTTGCGGACGTCCGGCTCGACGACGACGCGCTCGGTCGTGGGGTCGGCGAACAGGGACGCCATCACCGTGGTGATCACCGCGCGGGTGAAGCCGCTGACGGGCCGGTCGCTCGGCGCGACGAGGAAGTGCATGCCGACGTCGCCGGGGCGGGCCTCGTACAGGCCGACCAGTTCGAGCTCGCTCGGGTCGTAGCGCTCCATCAGGAAGACCGGCTGCCCGTCGCGCAGGCCGATGAAGGCGTCGTGGTGCTCGGCGGCGCTGATCTTCATGTACTCGCGCTCGACGTCGGGCAGCGAGGCGTCCTGCATCAGCCAGAACGCGGCCTTGGGGTGCGTGACCCAGGCGTGGAGCATCTCCGCGTCGGCGAAGGGGTCCAGCGGGCGTACGGCGAACTCGCCGAGGGCCGCGTCGGTGTGGGTGAAGAGGGTTTCGGTGGTGCTCATGCGAGGGTGCCTTCCGGGGCCGCGAACTGCTGGAACGCGATGGACTTCTCGACCTTGTAGTACTCGCGGCCGAGGAGCTCTCCGATGATGTACGCGTTGCGGTACGCGGCCATGCCCAGGTCGGGCGAGGTGATGGAGTGGTTGTGGACCGTGCCGTTCTGGAGGAACACGCCGCGGCCGGTGGTGTCGATGCTGTAGTTGCGGGCGGCGTCGGGGCGCCCGTGGCCGTCGAAGTTCAGCCGGTCGCGCACGGGGTCCAGGAACCCCGGGACGCTGTACTTGTAGCCGGTGGCCAGGACCAGGCCCTCGGTGGTGAGCGAGAAGTCGCGCTCCTGCTCCTCCTGGCGCAGCCCCAGGGTGTAGGCACCCGTGGTGGTGTCGTACGCCGCGGAGTTCAGGGAGGTGTTGGTCAGCAGGGTGGTCGGGACGGGGCCCGGGCTGCTGATCTTCTTCTGGTAGAGCAGGTCGAAGATCGCGTTGATCAGCTCGCCGTCGATGCCCTTGAAGAGGTTCTTCTGCTGGGTCTCCAGGCGGTAGCGGGTGTCCTCGGGGAGGGCGTGGAAGTAGTCCACGTACTCCGGGGAGGTCATCTCCAGCGTCAGCTTGGTGTACTCCAACGGGAAGAACCGCGGGGAGCGGGTGACCCAGTTGAGCTGGTAGCCGTGGACGTCGATCTCCGACAGGAGGTCGTAGTAGATCTCCGCCGCGCTCTGGCCGGAGCCGACCAGGGTGATCGACTTCTTCCGCTGGAGCTCCGCCTTGTTCTGCATGTAGGCGGAGTTGTGGGTGAGGTCGCCGCCCACGTTCGCGCACGCCTCGGGGACGAAGGGCGGGGTGCCGGTGCCCAGGACCAGGCGGCGCGCCCGGTGGGTCTGCCCCTTGTCCGTGTGGACCTCGTACAGGCCGGCCTGCTCGTCGTAGGTGACCTCGGTGACGGAGGTGGAGTACAGAACGTTGTCGAGGCGGTCGGCGGCCCAGCGGCAGTAGTCGTTGTACTCGGCCCGCAGCGGGTAGAAGTTCTCCCGGATGTAGAAGGAGTACAGCCGGTCCTTGTCCTTCAGGTAGTTCAGGAAGGAGAAGGGCGAGGTCGGGTCGGCGAGGGTGACCAGGTCCGACATGAACGGCGTCTGCAGGTGTGCGCCGTCCAGGAACATCCCGGCGTGCCACTCGAAGTGCGGCTTCGACTCGATGAAGAGCCCGTCGAGCTCGTCGATCGGCGCGGTCAGGCAGGCGAGTCCCAGGTTGAACGGACCGAGGCCGATGCCGATGAAGTCGTGGGGCTCAGTGGTGGACGGCAAGGGATTCTCCCAGGAACTGCTCGGCGTGTGCGGCGAGGAGGTCGAGGACGGCCGTGATGTCGGACGTCGTGGTCTGCGGGTTGAGGAGGGTGAACTTCAGGTACTGCTTCCCGTCCACCTTGGTGCCGGCGACGACGGCCTCGCCCGAGGCGAACAGCGCCTTGCGGGCGTGCAGGTTGGCCTCGTCGACCAGGTCGGTGCGGACCTCGCCCTCAGGCACGTAGCGGAACACCAGCGTGGAGATCTGGGGCTTGACGACGACCTCGAAGCGCGGGTCGGCGTCGATGAGGTCCCAGCCGGCGGCGGCCAGGTCGATGACCTCGTCGAAGAGCGAGCCGATGCCGTCGGCGCCCATGACGCGCAGGGTCATCCAGAGCTTGAGCGCGTCGAAGCGGCGCGTGGTCTGGATGGACTTGTCCACCTGGTTGGGGATCCGCTCCTCGGCCATCCGGCGCGGGTTGAGGTAGTCCGCGTGGTACGTGGCGTGCTTGAGGGTGTCGCGGTCCCGGACCAGCATCGCGCTGGAGCTGACGGGCTGGAAGAAGGACTTGTGGTAGTCGACCGTGACCGAGTCGGCGCGCTCGATGCCGTCGAGGAGGTGCCGGCGGGTGGGGGAGGCCAGCAGACCGCAGCCGTACGCGGCGTCCACGTGCATCCAGGCGGAGTGCTCGTCGGCCAGGCGGGCGATCTCGGGGAGCGGGTCGATGGACCCGAAGTCGGTGGTGCCGGCGGTGGCGACGACGGCCATCGGGAAGAGGCCCTCGGTGGCGCACTCCTCCAGCTCCAGGGCGAGCACCGCGGTGTCCATGCGGCGGTTGCGGTCGACCGGGACCGCGATGACGGCCTCGTAGCCCAGTCCGAGCATGGCGGCCGACTTCTTCACGCTGAAGTGGCTGGCCTCGGAGGTGAAGATGCGCAGCTTCGGGAGGAGCTCGGCCTTGGTGAGCTCGCGGCCCGCGTCCAGCTCCTTCTTCATCACGATGCGGCAGGCCTCGTCACGGGCGAGGAGGAGCGCGTGGAAGTTGGACTGGCTGCCGCCGGAGGTGAAGATGCCGTCCGCGGCGGGGCCGAGGCCGATGCGCTGGGCGGTCCAGTCGATGAGGCGGCGCTCGATGAGCGTGCCGCCGATCGACTGGTCCCAGGTGTCGAGGGAGGAGTTGACGGCCGAGAGGACGGCTTCGCCGAGCACCGCGGGGATGACGACCGGGCAGTTGAGGTGGCCCAGGTAGCGCGGGTGGTGGAAGTACACCGCGTCGCGCAGGTACACCTCTTCCAGCTCGTCGAGGACGGCGGCCGGGTCTTCGAGCGGCCGGTCCAGGTCGATCCCGGCGATGACCGGGGCGAGTTCGTCGACGGATATGCCGGTGTGCGGCCGCCGCGTGGCGGCGAGTTTCGCGGCAACACGCTCGACGCCCTCGGTGACCGAACGCCGGTAGAGGTCCGTGGTCGTCTCGTTGAGCAGATGCTGGCGCATCAACTGTCCTCCGGGCAGGGAGAGGTGGGGTGGGTGGGGGTGGGGATGCGAGGCTTAGGTTAGCCTAACCTAACTTCCATGCCAAATGGAGATGGGCCCCGGCCGGAAGCCGGGGCCCATCTCTTGAACGGTCCTGTAGTGAAAGCAGCTTGGAGCTGGAGCTGGAGCGAGGTGCTGCGTGGAGCTACAGCGCGGAGCCGGGGTCCTCGCTGGGAGCCTTGCCCGCGTACGCCTCGGCGAGGAGCTCCTCCTCGCTCGCGCCGAGCCGCCAGTAGCCGGTGAAGCGTACGGAGCGGCGGTCGACGGAACGTTCCTGCACGAAGTGCCGACGTACCGCCCGGACCGTGCCCGCCTCGCCGGCCAGCCAGACGTACGGGGCTTCGGCGGCGGGCAGTTCGGCCGTCCGGACCACGTCGAGCAGCCGCTCGGCGCGCTCCTGGCCGGTGCCCGCCTCCCGTACGACCCAGGTGATGTCCGCGTCCGCGAGCGTCGACAGCGCGAGCCGGTCGTCCGCGTGCGGGACCTCGAACCAGCCCCGGACCCGGATGCCGGCGGGGAGCCGGTCCAGGATCGCGGCGGCCGCGGGGAGCGCGGTCTCGTCCGCGTACAGGTAGAGCGCGTCGGTGTCGGCCGGCGCCTGGAAGCGCACGGACTTGTTCTCGGCGACGGCGGGGCCGATCGCCATGATCCGGCGGCCGGTGACGGCCCGCCCGGCCCAGAAGGAGGCGGGGGAGGAGTCCCCGTGCAGGACGAAGTCGATGTCGACCTCGTCCACGCCCTCGGGCGTACGGCGCTGCTCGCGCACCGTGTAGGAGCGCATCACCGGACGTTCCCCGTCGGCCATCGCGCGCCAGGCGCCGAACCAGGTGTCCTCGTCGGTGGACGGGAGCGCGGTGTGCTCCCGGTGCGGGGGCGGCAGGAAGAGCGAGAGGCTCTGGTCGTAGCCGCCCGAGCGGAAGTCCGCGAGGGACTCGCCGCCGAACGTGACCCGCAGGAACGAGTGCCCCAGGCGGCGCGTACGGAGCACTTCCATCTCGAAGAAGCGGAAGTGCGCGATCGCCGGTGCGTCGGATGCGGTGACGGTCATGCGGTGAGTCCCCCCTGGGAGTCGGTGCGGGGCTCGGGGCCGCGCGGGCCCCGAGCCGGAGCCGAGGGTCAGCTGACCTTCTTGGCGCTCTGGATGGACTTCGCGAGGTCCTCCAGGATCTGCGCGCACTTCTCGTACGAGTAGATCGGCTCGGTCACGCGCGGGATGACCTGGTTGGCCTTGACCGCGGGCAGCTCGGCCCAGGTCGGCTTGGCCTTCAGGTCGTTCGGCTGAAGGGTGCCGGTGCGGTTGTCGAGCAGGATGACGTCGGCCTTGTACTTGCCGGCGTTCTCCCAGCTGAGGCTCTCGAAGAAGCCGCCCTCGTCGAGCTTCTCCGGGATCGCGAACTCGACGCCCAGGCTCTCGAAGTACTTCAGGTCGGCCGAGGTCTTCGGGGTTGAGGCGTAGAACAGGTCCGGGGAGCCGGAGCCGACGAGCACCTTGATGCCCGGGTTGGCCTTGGTGGCCTCGCGGACCTTCGCGGCGGCGGCCTCGAAGCGGGCCTTGGCGTCCACGGTGGTCTTGGCGTTCATGTCGGCGCCGAGCGACTTGGCGAGGTCCGCGGTGCGGGCCAGCGCCTTGTCGAGGGTGGCGTCGCCGCCCACGGAGATGGCGGCGGCCGGGGCGAGGCCCGTGATCTTGTCCTTGGACTCCTCCGGGACGTACCAGAGGGTGCCGTCCCAGGTGTTGGTGACGAGGAGGTCGGGCTGGAGGGCCGCGTACTTCTCGACGTTGAACTCGCCCCAGACGTTGCCCAGGATCTCGACCTTGGAGATGTCCATCGAGCCGGCCTGCACGTCGGCCTTGCCGTCGGCGGTCTTGGTCGGGCCGAACACGCCCTTGACGTGGATGCCGTAGTCGTGGAGCGCGGCGGCCGTGCCGGTGAAGGCGACGATGTTCTTCGGCGTGGACTTGGCGGTGACGTCCTTGCCGAGGTCGTCCTTGAAGGACCACGGGCCCGAAGCGGCGGCGCCCTTGTCTTTCCCGCCGTCACCCTTCGCCGCGTCGGAGCCGCCGCACGCGGTGAGCGCCGCGACGAGGCCGAGGGCGCCGCCGGCCGCGATGAGACCGCGGCGGGAGAAGTGGGTGGATCGGGACTTGGGCATGTCGATGTCCGCTTTCGTACGTACCGGGCCGCCACTGGGCCGTTCGGAACGAAGGTTAGCCTAACCTTGGCCGAAAACGGTAAGGGGGCCCTAAGTTTTTCGGGCCCCCTTCGTCGTACGGCAGAACCCGCCCGACTAGCCCGCGAATCCCAGCTCGCGGGCGATGAGCATGCGCTGGACCTCGCTCGTGCCCTCGCCGATCTCCAGGATCTTGGAGTCCCGCCACATTCGGGCCACCGGGTACTCGTTCATGAACCCGTAGCCGCCGTGGATCTGCGTGGCGTCACGGGCGTTGTCGACGGCCACCGTGGAGGAGTACAGCTTGGCGATGGCCGCCTCCTTCTTGAACGGCTCGCCCGCCACCAGCCGGGAGGCCGCGTCGCGCCAGCCGATCCGGGCCATGTGCGCGCGCATCTCCATGTCCGCCAGCTTGAACTGGATGGCCTGGTTGTCGCCGATCGCCTTGCCGAAGGCGTGCCGCTCCTTGGCGTACTTCACCGACTCGTCCACACAGCCCTGCGCCAGGCCCGTGGCGAGCGCGGAGATGGCGATCCGGCCCTCGTCGAGGATCCGCAGGAACTGGGCGTAGCCGCGGCCCTCCTCGCCCACCAGGTTGGCCAGCGGGACCCGTACGTCGGAGAAGGACAGCTCACGGGTGTCCGAGGCGTTCCAGCCGACCTTGGAGTACGGGGCGGCCACCGTGAAGCCCGGGGTGCCGGACGGGACGATGATCGAGGAGATCTCCGGGCGGCCGGACCCAGAGGAATCGGACACAGTGCGACCCGTCACGGCGGTGACGGTGACCAGACCGGTGATGTCCGTACCGGAGTTGGTGATGAAGCACTTCGAGCCGTTGATCACCCACTCGTCGCCGTCGCGGACGGCGGTGGTGCGGGTGCCGCCCGCGTCCGAGCCCGCGCCGGGCTCGGTCAGGCCGAACGCGCCGAGGATCTCCCCGGAGCACATCCTCGGCAGCCACTGCTGCTTCTGCTCCTCGGTGCCGAAGAGGTAGAGGGGCATGGCGCCGAGGGAGACCCCGGCCTCCAGGGTGATGGCGACCGAGGAGTCGACGCGGGCCAGCTCCTCCAGGGCGATGCCGAGGGCGAGGTAGTCGCCGCCCATGCCGCCGTACTCCTCGGGGAAGGGCAGGCCGAACAGGCCCATGCGGCCCATCTCGGCGACGATCTCGTACGGGAACTCGTGGCGCTCGTACAGGTCGCCGATCTTCGGCGCCACGACGTCGTGCGCGAACGCCTCGACGGTACGGCGGAGTTCCTCGTGCTCGGGGGTGAGCCGGTGGTCGAGGGACATGGTGTGACTACTCCTTGTGGGAGAGGGCGCGGACGGTACGGGAGGGGCTGGGGCGTCCCAGCCGTTCGGCCATCCAGACGCTCGTGGCGGTGAGGGCGGCCAGATCGACCCCGGTCTCGATGCCGAGACCGTCGAGCATCCACACCAGGTCCTCGGTGGCGAGGTTGCCGGTGGCGCTCTTCGCGTACGGGCATCCGCCGAGGCCGCCTGCGGAGGCGTCGACGGTGCTCACGCCGTGCTGGAGGGCGGCGAGGGTGTTGGACAGGGCCTGGCCGTAGGTGTCGTGGAAGTGCACGCCGATGCGGTCGGTCGTGACGCCTGCCTCGTTCAGCGCGGCGAGCAGGGCCTGGACGTGGCCCGGGGTGGCGACGCCGATGGTGTCGCCGAGGCTCAGCTCGTCGCAGCCGAGGTCGAGCAGGGCCTTGGCGGTCGCCACGACCTGGTGGACCGGGACGGGCCCCTCCCACGGGTCGCCGAAGCACATGGACAGGTAGCCGCGCACATGGGCCTTCTCCTGCCGGGCACGGGCCACGACGGGCTCGAACATGGCGAGGGACTCGGCGACCGTCCGGTTGAGGTTGCGGGCGGCGAAGGTCTCGGTGGCCGAGCCGAACACCGCGATGCGGGTGGCGCCGAGGGCGAGGGCGCGGTCGAGCCCGCGCTCGTTCGGGACCAGCACGGGCAGCGCCGCCTCCACGTCGCCGAGCAGCGGGAAGAGCTGCTCGGCGTCGGCGAGCTGGGGCACCCACTTGGGGTGCACGAAGCTGGTGGCCTCGATGGTGGTGAGGCCGGCCGCGGCGAGGCGGTGGATGAACTCCGCCTTCACCTCCGTGGGAACGGCCGTCTTCTCGTTCTGCAGCCCGTCGCGGGCGCCGACCTCGTGGATCCTCACGCGGGCCGGGAGCCCGGCGGCGGGAACGGTCATGGGCAGCCCGGTCATTCGCCCTCCTCCTCCGGGGTGACGACGGCCAGGACCTGGTCCATCGCGACGGTGGTGCCGGGGGTGACGTCGAGTTCGGTGACGGTGCCGGCGTGGGGGGCGGAGATGACGTGCTCCATCTTCATGGCCTCGACGACGAGGAGGCCCTGCCCGGCCACGACCTTGTCCCCGACGGCCACCTTGACGACGGTGACCGTGCCGGGCATGGGGGCTGCCAGGGTGTCCGCGCCCGCGCTCGCCGCGCCCTTGGCGGCCACCGGGTCGTGGTGCTGCACGTGCCAGCTGTCGCCGTCGCGGCCGAGCCAGGTCCCCTCCGGGGAGGTGGCGTGGCTGAAGCGGTGCGTGACGCCGTCGAGTTCGACGGTGACGGTGCCGGTGGCGCGGGCCACGATCCGGGCGCGGGCCGGTGCGGCCGGATTCGGCTCGGCCGGGTCGGAGACGAGCAGCTCGCAGTCCGTGCCCAGGGGGCGACTGCGGACCTGCACCGGGTCCTGCCCCGGGAGGCGGAAGTGGTGCACCGTCCAGGCCGGGGTACCACCGAGGCGCCAGCCGTTCGGCACGTCGAAGGGGTCGAGCCACCCGCCGGCCGCGGGGGCGTCCGGCCGCGCCAGCAGCGCCGCCGCCGCGTACACCTCCGGCGGGACGCCCTCCGGCAGGAGTTCGGACAGGTCGCGCTCCACCAGGCCCGTGTCCAGGTCGCCGGAGACGACGTCCGGGTGCGCGAGGAGCCTGCGGAGGAAACCGGCGTTGGTCTGCACGCCCAGGATCACCGTGTCGGCGAGGGCGCCCCGCAGCACCCGCAGCGCGGCCGCGCGGTCGGGCCCGTACGCGATGACCTTCGAGAGCATCGGGTCGTACGTCGAGCCCACCGGCACGCCCGCCGTCAGGCCGGAGTCGGTGCGCACCGCCCCGCCGTCCGGCTCGGACAGGGCCAGGACCGTACCGCCGGAGGGCAGGAAGCCGCGCGCCGGGTCCTCCGCGCAGACGCGGGCCTCGATCGCGTGCCCGGTCAGCCGGATCCCGTCCTGGGTGACGGGCAGGGCCTCGCCGGAGGCGACCCGCAGCTGGAGTTCCACGAGGTCCAGGCCCGTGATGAGCTCCGTCACCGGGTGCTCCACCTGGAGGCGGGTGTTCATCTCCATGAAGTAGTACGAGGAGGGGTCGCCGCCCGGGACGATGAACTCCACGGTGCCCGCGCCGACGTACCCGCACGAGCGCGCCGCCTCCACGGCCGCCGCGCCCATCGACGCCCGGAGCTGCGGCGTCAGCAGGACCGACGGCGCTTCCTCGATCACCTTCTGGTGGCGCCGCTGGAGCGAGCACTCGCGCTCGCCCAGGTGGACGACGTTCCCGTGGGAGTCCGCGAGGACCTGGATCTCGATGTGCCGCGGGCGGTCGACCCACCGCTCGACGAGCAGCGTGTCGTCGCCGAAGGAGGACTTCGCCTCGCGCCGGGCCGCCGCGATCTCCTCGGCCAGCGCCGCCGCGTCGCGGACCAGCCGCATGCCCTTGCCGCCGCCGCCCGCCGAGGGCTTGAGCAGCACCGGCATGCCGATCTCCTCGGCCGCCGCGACGAGTTCGGCGTCGGTCAGCCCGCTGCCGGAGGAGCCGGGGACCACGGGCACGCCCGCCGCCCTGACCGTCTCCTTCGCGCGGATCTTGTCGCCCATCAGGGAGATGGCGCTCGCCGGCGGCCCGATGAAGGCCAGCCCGGCGTCCGCGCAGGCCTGTGCGAAGGCCGCGTTCTCGGCGAGGAACCCGTAGCCCGGGTGGACCGCCTCGGCGCCCGTCCGCCCGACGGCATCGAGCAGCCGCTCCACCGACAGGTAGCTCTCGGCGGCGGCCGCCGGGCCGATCCGGACGGCCGTGTCGGCCTCCCGTACGTGCCGGGCGTCCGCGTCGGCGTCGCTGAAGACGGCCACGGAACGGATGCCGAGCTCCCGCAGGGTGCGGATGACCCGGACCGCGATCTCGCCCCGGTTCGCGACCAGAACAGTGCTGAACATCGAAGAGGTCCTCACGTCACATACGGAAGATGCCGAAAGCGGAGTCGCCCAAGGGGGCGTTCGCGCACGCGGTCAGGGCCAGCCCCAGCACCTGCCGGGTCTCCATCGGGTCGATGACCCCGTCGTCCCACAGCCGGGCGGTGGCGTAGTAGGCGTTGCCCTGCGCGTCGTACTGCGCCCGGACCGGGGCCTTGAAGGCCTCCTCGTCCTCGGCGGGCCACTCCTGGCCGGCGCCCTCGATCTGGTCCCGCTTGACCGTGGCCAGCACGGACGCGGCCTGTTCGCCGCCCATCACCGAGATCTTGGCGTTGGGCCACATCCACATGAACCGCGGGGAGTACGCCCGGCCGCACATCGAGTAGTTGCCCGCGCCGTACGAGCCGCCGACCACCACCGTGAGCTTGGGGACCCGCGTGCAGGCCACCGCCGTCACCATCTTGGCGCCGTGCTTGGCGATGCCGCCGGCCTCGTAGTCCCGGCCGACCATGAAGCCGGAGATGTTCTGGAGGAAGAGGAGCGGGATCCCGCGCTGGTCGCACAGCTCGATGAAGTGCGCGCCCTTCTGGGCCGATTCGGAGAACAGGATGCCGTTGTTGGCGATGATCCCGACCGGGTGCCCCTGGATCCGGGCGAAGCCGGTGACCAGCGTCTGCCCGAACTCCGCCTTGAACTCCTGGAACCTGGAGCCGTCCACGATCCGGGCGATGATCTCGCGGGCGTCGTACGGGGTGCGGGAGTCGACCGGAACCGCGCCGTAGAGCCCGTACGGGTCCACCTTGGGCTCCTCGGGCGCCTCGACCGACCAGGGCAGGGCCCCGCGCTCGGGCAGGGTCGCCACGATGTTCCGTACGATCCGCAGCGCGTGCTCGTCGTCCTCCGCGAGGTGGTCGGTCACGCCGGAGACCCGGGAGTGGACCTCGCCGCCGCCGAGCTCCTCGGCCGTGACGACCTCGCCGGTGGCCGCCTTCACCAGTGGCGGGCCGCCGAGGAAGATCGTGCCCTGGCCCCGGACGATGACGGCCTCGTCGCTCATCGCCGGGACGTACGCGCCGCCGGCGGTGCAGGAGCCGAGGACGGCGGCGATCTGCGGGATGCCGGCCCCCGACAGGCGGGCCTGGTTGTAGAAGATGCGGCCGAAGTGCTCCCGGTCGGGGAAGACCTCGTCCTGCATGGGGAGGAAGGCGCCGCCGGAGTCGACCAGGTAGAGGCAGGGGAGACGGTTCTCCAGGGCCACCTCCTGGGCCCGCAGGTGTTTCTTGACGGTCATCGGGTAGTACGTGCCGCCCTTGACGGTGGCGTCGTTCGCGACGATCACGCACTCGCGGCCGCTGACCCGCCCGATGCCCGCGATGACCCCGGCGGCCGGGGCCGCGCCCCCGTACATGCCCTCGGCGGCCAGCGGGGCCAGCTCCAGGAAGGGGGACCCGGGGTCCAGGAGGGTGTCCACGCGGTCGCGGGGGAGCAGCTTCCCGCGGGCGGTGTGGCGGGCGCGGGCCTTCTCCCCGCCACCGAGGCGGGCCGCGTCGAGCCGGGCGCGCAGCCCCTCGGCGAGCTCGCGGTGGGCGGCCTCGTTGGCCCGCCAGGCCTCGGACGCCGGGTCCGCGGCGCTCGTCAGCACTGGTGCCTGCTGCATCGGTCGAGCTCCCTTGCTCGGTGCACGCTGTTAATGAGCGTTAACGCATGTGGGACTTAGGTTAACGAGCGCTAACGGCCCTGTCTAGAATGGATTCCCATGAGCACCAGAGCGGCCGCACCCACCCGTCGCGAGCAGATCCTCAACGAGGCCGCTCGTCTCTTCGCCGAGCGCGGCTTCCACGGCGTCGGCGTGGACGAGATAGGGGCCGCGGTCGGCATCAGCGGCCCCGGGCTCTACCGGCACTTCGCGGGCAAGGACGCGATGCTCGCCGAGCTGCTGGTCGGCATCAGCGAGCGGCTGCTCACCGGCGGCCGCCACCGGGTGGCGGAGGCGGCGGGCGACCCGACCGCGGTACTGGCCTCGCTGATCGACGGCCACATCGACTTCGCCCTCGACGACCGGGCGCTGATCACCCTGCACGACCGGGAGCTGGACCGGCTGCGGGAGGCCGACCGCAAGCTCGTACGGCAGCTGCAGCGCCAGTACGTGGAGCTGTGGGTCGACGTCGCGCGGGCCCTGCACCCGGCGGTCGGCGAGGCGGAGGTACGGGTCTGCGTGCACGCCGTCTTCGGACTGCTGAACTCCACCCCGCACCTGGCGGCCCTGGGGCGGGAGGCGACGGAGGCACTGCTGCGGCGGCTCGCGCACGGGGCGTTCGGGGCCCTGTCGGGGTGAACCCCCGGGTCCGGTGGTCGGAATGGAACAGACGGCTCCGGCCCGGCGACGGCAGAATGGACCCCATGCCGAAGCCGATAGAGACGCCCGCACAAGCCGCCCAGCCGCCGAGCCGCGCCGAACTCATCGACCACCTGGTCCGGACCCGGATCGCGGGGCAGGTCGCGACCCCCCGCGAGAACAACCTCTCCCACTACAGGAAGCTCGCCAACGGCGACCGGCACTACTGGCTCGGGCTGGAGCTCGGCGACCGCTGGACCGACGAGCAGGACGTGCTCGCGGTGATGGCGGAGCGCTGCGGAGTCGTGGACGACCCGGCGTACCGCTTCGGCCAGGACACCATCGACCCGGAGCTGACCGTGGCCGGCCTGGACCGGCTGGCGGCGCGGCTGCGCAAGGCCGCGCTGGACCGGCAGAGCGTGCTGCTCGCCACCGGGCACCCGGGTGGCCTGCTGGACGTCCACCGGGCGACGGCGGACGCGCTGCGCGCGGCGGGCTGCGAGATCGTACGGATCCCGCAGGGCCTGATCGCCGACGAGGGCTCGGTGTGGCAGTTCGCCGACGTGGCGGTGCTGGAGCGGGGCGCGACCCTGTGGCACACGCACTCGCCGGCGCCGATGGCCGCGATCCTCGACGGGCTCGCGGCGGAGGGCCGGCCGCAGCCGGACCTGGTCGTGGCCGACCACGGCTGGGCGGGCTGCGCGGCCCAGCGGGGCCTGGACGCGGTGGGCTACGCCGACTGCAACGACCCGGCGCTGTTCCTCGGTGAGGCCGAGGGAACCCTCCAGGTGGCGATCCCCCTGGACGACCACGTCCGGGACCCGCGCTTCTACGACCCGATGGTGGCGTACCTGCTGGCTGCCGCGGGTCTCCTTCCTTAGGCGCCCCTCGCACCGCTCCGCGGGCTTCGGGCCGCTGCGGCGAACTCCGTCCGCCGGGGGGCGCGGGGCGGGGCCGAAGGCCGCAGTGTCCCCGCCGGGACGGCCGCAGCGCATGCGGCCGGCCCACGCGTTGTCGGTGGCGGCGGCTACGGTCGCCCGCATGAGAGCTGCGCGGAGCCCCCTGGACGTCCTCGCCGCGGACTCCCGGGGCCGGGGCCGGGGTCCGGACCTCGGACTGCCTCCGGGCGCCCTGATCACCCGGCCCGGCAGGCGCCTGCGCCGGGCGGTGCCGCTGCTGTGGGTGTCCGACGCCGCGGTGGGCGGCGACTGCCTGGCCGGTCACCGCGGCGGGGCCCCGGCCGCCCTCGGGCTGTACCCGGTCCTGCTCCAGGACCGGCGCGGGCTGGAGGAGTGGTGGCGCCTGCGGGAGCTGTACCCGGAGCGGATGTCCGACCCCGGCGACCACGACGCCAGGCAGGTCCTCCGGGAGCACTGGAGCGGCGCGGTGCCCGACCCCGAGGAGGGCGCGGAGGGCGCCGAGCTCATCGCCCCCTTCGGCAGGGACTGGCCCGGGCAGGCGGCGCCGCTGATCGCGGGGCAGGACCCGGAGGCCGCGGCCGGCGCACTCGCCCGCGACCTGGTCCGGGACGGCGGCTGCCTGCCGAGCCCGCGGCTCGCGCTCGTTCCCGCCGGGCGCGGGGCCGACGTACTCGCGGCCATCGGCTGGGGCGGACCGGCCAACCACGAGAACGACACCGCCCGCATCGCCGCCGTACTGCGGTCCTGGGAGGACCGTTTCGGCGCCCGGGTCGTCGCGCTCGGCTTCGACGAGCTCCACGTCTCGGTGGCCGCCCCGCCCAGGACGCGGGCCGAGGCGCTCGCGGTCGCCGCCGAGCACTTCGCCTTCTGCCCCGACAACGTCTGGCAGGGCTCGGGCAGCATCCGCGCCTATGCGGACGAGGCCCTGACGGGCTCCGCCCACTGGTCCTTCTGGTGGGACTAGTCCGGGGGCGGAGGCGGAGGCAAAGGCGTGGGCGTCGGGTCCAGGTACACGCGGCGGATCGCCGGGAAGCGCTCGCGCAGCTGCGCCTCCGCGTCCTCGCACGCCGCCTCCACCTGCCGCGCCGACGCCAGGTCATGGAAGTCGACCTTCGCCGCGACGAGCACCTCCGCCGGGCCCTGGACCAGGGTCGTCAGCTCCAGTACCCCCTCGATGTGCAGCACCGACAGCAGTTCCTCCCGGACCTCCGCCCGCATCGCCGCGGGCAGCGGACGCCCGACCAGGTACCGGGCGTTCGAGCGGCCCAGCTCCCACGCCACCCACACCAGCAGCAGCCCGATCAGCAGCGACGCCACCCCGTCGTACGCCCCCGACCCCGTCAGCTGCGCCCCCAGCAGGCCGCCCGCCGCCAGTGCCAGGCCGATCAGCGCGGCCGCGTTCTCCAGCAGCACCGCCTTCACCGCCGTGTCCGGGGTGTGCTTCACGTACAGGCCGACCGGCGCCGCCATCCGCGCCGCCTCGCCCTTGACCTGCCGCCACGCCACCAGCAGGGAGTAGCCCTCCAGCAGGAAGGCGAGGCCGAGGACCGCGTAGGAGAGCGTCGGGTCGCCCGGCTCCTCCCCGTGCACCAGCGTGTGGATGCCGTCGTACACGGCGAACACCGCACCGCCGACGAAGGTCGCGATCGACGCCAGCAGCGCCCAGATGTACCGCTCGGGCCCGTACCCCAGCGGATGCGCCTCGTCCGCGGGCTTCGTGCTGCGCTTCAGCGAGGCCAGCAGCATCACCTCGGTCACGGTGTCGGCCACCGAGTGCGCGGCCTCGGACAGCATCGCGCTCGATCCGCTGACGACCCCGCCGACCGCCTTGGCGGCCGCGATCCCCAGGTTGGTGACGACGGCGACGAGGACCGTGCCGAGGCTCTCGTCCGTCACCGGTCTGTGTACGGGTCCGGTCGGCGACGGCTCGCTGCTGGGCATGAAGTGACGGTATGTCCGAATGTCCGCCCGCGCGAGCCGGCCCCGCGCGTCGCCTACGCCCGCGCCCGCGGTACGCGCACGACACCTTCCTGGATGACGGTGACGGCGAGCCGGCCGTCCTGCGTCCAGATCCGGGCCTGCCCGAGCCCGCGCCCGGCGGCTGCCGAGGGGGACTCCTGGTCGTACAGCAGCCACTCGTCCGCCCGGAAGGGCCGGTGGAACCACATGGCGTGGTCCAGCGAGGCGCCCACGACGTCGCCGACGGCCCAGCCGCCGCGCCCGTGGGCGAGCAGCACCGAGTCGAGCAGCGTCATGTCGGAGACGTAGGTGGCCAGGCAGGTGTGCAGGAGCGCGTCGTCGCTCTCCAGCTTGCCGGCCGTACGGAACCACACCTGCGAGCGCGGTTCCACCGGCGCCCCGACGCTGCCCCAGGGCGGGGTCGTCGCGTAGCGCAGGTCCACCGCGCTACGCGCCTCGATCAGCCGCTCCACCGTCCCCGGGTCGCGGAAGATCTCGCGGTACCCGGGCAGGGACTCGGCCGCGGTCGGCAGGGTCTCCGGGTCGGGGGCGTCCGGCATGGCGGCCTGGTGGTCCAGGCCCTCCTCGTACGTCTGGAAGGACGCGGAGAGGTGGAAGATCGGCTGCCCGTGCTGGACGGCGACGACCCGGCGCGTGGTGAAGGAGCGGCCGTCGCGGATCCGGTCGACGGAGTACACGATGGGCGCGCCGGGATCCCCGGCGCGCAGGAAGTACGAGTGCAGCGAGTGCGCGGTCCGGTCCTCGGGCACGGTCCGCCCGGCGGCGACCAGCGCCTGGGCCGCGACCTGTCCGCCGAACACGCGCGGTACCAGCGCCGAACGGCTGGTACCGCGGAAGATGTTCTCCTCGATCTGCTCAAGGTCGAGCAGATCGAGGAGCGTCGTCAGTGCCTCGTTCATGGAGGGAAGGCCAAGCGCCCGATTCCCTTACAGGCCCATGGACTTGGCGATGATGGACTTCATGACCTCGCTGGTGCCGCCGTAGATGCGGTTGACGCGGTTGTCGGCGTACAGGCGGGCGATCGGGTACTCGTTCATGTAGCCGTAGCCGCCGTGCAGCTGGAGGCACTTGTCGATGACGCGGTGCGCGACCTCGGTGCAGAAGAGCTTCGCGGACGCGGCTTCGGCGGCGGTCAGCTCACCGGCGTCCAGGGCCTCCAGGGCGCGGTCGGCGACGGCCTCGGCGGCGTCCACCTCGGCCTGGCAGGCGGCCAGCTCGAACTTGGTGTTCTGGAAGTGCGCGACCGGCTTGCCGAAGACGGTGCGCTCGGTCACGTACTGCTGGGCGAACCGGATGGCGGCCTTGGCCTGCGCGTACGCGCCGAAGGCGATGCCCCAGCGCTCGGAGGGCAGGTTGGCGCCGAGGTAGTAGAAGCCCTTGTTCTCCTCGCCGAGCAGGTCCTCGACCGGGACCTTCACGTCAACGAACGCCAGCTCGGCGGTGTCGGAGGTGCGCAGGCCGAGCTTGTCCAGCTTGCGGCCGATGGAGTAGCCCTCGGACTTGGTGTCCACGGCGAACAGCGAGATGCCGAAGCGGCGGTCCTCGGCCGTCGGGGCGGAGGTGCGGGCGCAGACGATCACGCGGTCGGCGTGGACGCCACCGGTGATGAAGGTCTTGGCACCGTTGAGGACGTAGTGCGTGCCGTCCTCGGAGAGCTTGGCGGTGGTCTTCATGCCCGCGACGTCGGAGCCGGTGCCCGGCTCGGTCATCGCGAGGGCCCACATCTCCTCGCCGGTGACGAACTTTTCGAGGTAACGCTTCTTCTGCTCGTCGTTGGCGAGCATCTTGATGTAGGGGAGCGCCAGCAGCACGTGCACGCCGGAGCCGCCGAACTGCACGCCCGCGCGCGAGGTCTCTTCGTAGAGAACGGCCTCGAACTTGTGGGTGTCCAGGCCCGCGCCGCCGAACTCCTCGGGGACGTTGATGCCGAAGAGGCCCAGCTCGCCGAGCTTGAGGTAGAAGTCGCGCGGCGCCTGGCCCGCGGCGAACCACTCGTCGTAGACGGGGACGACCTCGGCCTCGATGAAGGCGCGGATGGTCTCGCGGAACGCCTCGTGGTCCTCGTTGAAAACGGTGCGGCGCACGGGCCGACTCCCTTCGGTCGCGGCGGTCCGCCGCCTATGGCTAAGCGCTTGCTCAGACTAAGTTACCGGCGAGTTGTCCCCGCTGTCCAGAGTGTGGATCCCCACACGCCCCAACCGCCCGCAAATAACGTGGCGCGCGCCGGTGAGTTCCGCCTGGAGTACCGGTCAACGCGATCGTCCTGGACTTCCTGCTGAACGAGCCGGTGCCGACGGTCGCCGCGATCCGCCGGGCCCGCTGAGGCAAGGCGGTCCCTGAGGCGCTCCCTGAGGCGGTCCCTGAGGGGATCAGGCCCACCGCAGCGCGAACCACAGCTCCATGCGGGTGTCCGGGTCGTCGAGGTCCGTGCCGAGGAGCTCCGCGCAGCGGGACACGCGCTGGCGCACGGTGTTGCGGTGGACCCCGAGGGCCGCGGCCGTGCGGTCCCAGCTGCCGTGGTGGGCCAGCCAGGCGCGCAGCGTCTCCCGGTGGGCCGGGTTCAGCGGGGCGAGCAGGGCTTCGGCGTGGGCGCGGGCCTCGGCCGGGTCCAGGAGGGTGCCGAGGCCGCCGGGGGAGTGCCGGGCCAGCGGCGTCCGGGCCGCCTCGGCGCGCTCCAGGGCCCGCCCGGCCTGCGCCCCGGCCGTACTGAGCTCCGCGGGCGCGGCCGGGGCGCTGACCCCGAGGCGCCACCCGGGCTGCGGGGCGGGCTCCCGGTCGGTGAGCAGGCGTACGCCGTCCTCGCGCGGGTCCAGCAGTACGGTGCCCAGCGCGGCCGCCAGGGCCCGCGGATCCCCGGCGCCGCGGGCGTGGACGGCGTACCAGGGCCCCGGGGCGAGGGCGTCCGCGGGATCCCCGTCGAGCAGCAGCCGGGTCAGCGCGGCGGCTTCGTCCCCCGCGGGGCGGCTCGCGGTGAGCAGGGTCAGCAGTACCGCGGCGACGGAGGCGATGGTGTGGTCGCCGGGGGCCCGCCCCGGGGTGGCCAGGGCCAGTACCCGGCCGCCGCCCACGGCGTAGGCGGCGAGGTGCGTCCCGCCCAGGGTGTCGGTGGCGGTCGCCGTCGCCCCCGGGGCCACCCGCTCGGCCAGCGCGCCCACGGCGGCGAGCGCCGCCTCGCCGGGAGCGCCGCCGGCCGCCGCGCGGCCGGGCCCGACAGCGGTCCGCGCCGCCCCGCCCCGGCCCGGGACGAGCAGGGCCGTCCAGCCGCCCAGGCTCGCCGCCAAGCGGGAGAGCACGGCCGCGACCGGATCGGGCCGGGCGGCCGCCGCGGCGAGCGACTGCTGGGCCTCGGTGACCCGGCGCAGCTCCCGCGTACGGGCCTCCGCCATCAGCCGCCAGACGGTCCGGGCGACCGCCGTGAACGGGGTGCGCTGCGGGACCTCCAGCAGCGGCAGCCCGTGCCGCGCGCAGGCGGCCGCCAGCGCGGGGGGCACCTCCTCGTGCACGGGCGCCACCCCGAAGCCGAGCGCGGCCGCGCCCGCCGCGACGAGCCCGGTCACGTAGCCGTCGGGGTCGCCCAGCCGGCCCTCGGGGTCGCCCACCCCGCCGTCGAGGTCGCCCACCCCGCCGTCGGGGCCGGCCCGCAGCTCCGCACCGGCCGTGAGCAGCAGCTCTCCGCCCAGCAGGTACGGCGACGGGTCCGCCATCTCGGAAGCGTGCACCCCGTGCACATAGGCCTCGGTGGGCCCCGCGAGGTGCCGCAGCCCCAGCTCGCGATCGGCGAGCAGCGCGGCCAGCGGGACCGGTGGGGTGGGCGGGGCCTCCATGGATGCTCCGTACATATCGGGGGGTGCGCAGTGGATAAAACGTACACTTCGCGCCCCCGGGGTGTCGGCTTACGCTCGAAGCACCGCACCAGCAGGACCTCCAGAAGGGCACCCCCCATGAGCACGCAGCCGCGCGGCCCCGTCGACTCCTCCCGCATCCCGCGCTATGCGGGCCCGGCGACCTTCGCCCGGCTGCCGCGCCTCGACGAGGTCGGCGGCAAGGCCGACGTCGCCGTCGTCGGCGTGCCTTTCGACTCCGGCGTCTCCTACCGCCCCGGCGCCCGCTTCGGCGGCAACGCCATCCGCGAGGCCTCGCGCCTGCTGCGCCCGTACAACCCGGCGCAGGACGCCTCCCCCTTCGCCCTCGCGCAGGTCGCGGACGCCGGTGACATCGCCGCGAACCCCTTCAACATCAACGAGGCCGTCGAGACGATCGAGGCCGCGGCCGACGAGCTGATCGGCAACGGCTCCCGCCTGATGACCCTCGGCGGCGACCACACCATCGCGCTGCCGCTGCTCCGTTCGGTGGCGAAGAAGCACGGCCCGGTCGCGCTGCTGCACTTCGACGCGCACCTGGACACGTGGGACACGTACTTCGGCGCCGAGTACACGCACGGCACCCCGTTCCGCCGTGCGGTGGAGGAGGGCATCCTCGACACCGAGGCGCTCTCCCACGTCGGCACGCGCGGCCCGCTGTACGGCAAGCAGGACCTGGACGACGACGCCAAGATGGGCTTCGGCATCGTCACCTCGGCGGACGTCTACCGCCGCGGCGCCGACGAGGTCGCCGACCAGCTGCGCCAGCGCATCGGCGACCGCCCCCTCTACATCTCGATCGACATCGACGTGCTGGACCCGGCGCACGCGCCCGGCACCGGCACCCCCGAGGCGGGCGGCATGACCTCCCGCGAGCTGCTGGAGATCATCCGCGGGCTGTCCTCCTGCAACCTCGTCTCGGCCGACGTCGTCGAGGTCGCCCCGGCGTACGATCACGCCGAGATCACCTCGGTCGCGGCCTCGCACACCGCGTACGAGCTCACCACGATCATGAGCCGTCAGATCGCTGCCGCCAGGCAGGGTCGATAAGCACAGCGCGGCGGCGAAGGCGAAGGGCAACTAACACGTGACGCACGACCACGACCTGGTACTCCGTCCCACCGCGGCCCAGACGGCGGCAGCGCTCGCGCCACCGCCCGGGCGGACGGGCGGGGACCTGGTCGTGGAGACGCTGCGCTCCCTCGGCGCGAACACCGTCTTCGGGCTGCCCGGCCAGCACGCGCTGGCCCTCTTCGACGCGGTCGGCCGCTCCGACCTGCGTCTCGTGGGACTGCGTACGGAGAACAACGCGGGCTTCGCGGCCGACGCGTACGGCCGGATCACGGGCGAGGCGGTCCCCCTCCTCCTCTCCACCGGCCCGGGCGCGCTGATGGCACTGCCCGCCCTGGCCGAGGCGGCGGCCGCCTCGGCCCCGGTCCTCGCCATCTCCTCGCAGGTCCCGGTGGCGGGCCTGGGCGGCGGCCGGCGCGGACACCTGCACGAGCTGCGGGACCAGTCGGCCTCCTTCCGGGACGTGGTCAAGTCGGTCCATGAGGCCCGCACCCCCTCCCAGATCCCGTCGGTGATCGCCGAGGCCTGGGAATCGGCGCTGACCGCCCCGCACGGGCCGGTCTTCGTCGAGATCCCGGAGGACGTCCTGCGCGCCGAGACCCTCGTCCCCGAGGTCACGGGCGTGGACGCCACCCCGCACGAACTCGCCCCGCGCCCGGAGCTGACCGCGCTGGCCGCGCACTGGCTGTCGCGGGCCTCCCGCCCGGTGATCATCGCGGGCGGCGGGGTGGTCCGCTCGGACGCCTCGGGCAAGCTGAAGCAGCTCGCGGAACGCCTGAACGCGCCGGTGGTCACCACCTTCGGAGGCAAGGGCGCCTTCCCCTGGACCCACCCGCTGTCCCTCCAGTCCTGGCTGGAGGACCGCCGCATGACCGACTTCCTGGAGGACGCGGACGTCCTGCTGGTGGTGGGCTCGGGCCTCGGGGAACTCTCCTCGAACTACCACACGTTCTTCCCGGAGGGCCGGGTCGTCCAGATCGACGCGGACCTCGGCAAGCTGGAGGCCAACCACGCCGGCCTCGGCATCCACGCGGACGCCCGCCTCGCCCTCCAGGCCGTGCTGGAGACGGTGGACGAGCGCGAGGACCCGACGGCCCCGGAGCGCGTCCGCCTGGTCCTGGCGGACATCGCGGCGCGCCTCGACGCGCAGGAGGTCGCCCTGGAGCGGTCCCTGCTGACCGCCGTCCGCGCGGCGCTCCCGGCCCGCTCCCCGTCCTTCTGGGACATGACGATCCTGTCCTACTGGGCCTGGTCGGCCTTCGACGCCAAGCACCCCAACACCATGCACTCGGCGCAGGGCGCGGGCGGCCTCGGCTACGCCTTCCCGGCGGCCCTCGGCGCGTGCGTCGCGGAACCGGGCACCCCGGTCCTCGCGGTCTCCGGCGACGGCGGCGCGATGTACTCGATCGCCGACCTCGCCACCGCCCGGCAGCACGATCTGGACGTCACCTGGCTGATCGTGGACGACGGCGGCTACGGCATCCTGCGCGAGTACGGCTGCGCCACGGGCACGGACCTGGCCCGCCCCGACTTCGTCGCCCTGGCCGCCTCCTTCGGCGTCCCGGCGGCCACCACCACCCCGGAGTCCCTCCGCGAGGACCTGGCGAAGTCCCTGGCCGCCCCGGGCCCCTCGGTCCTCGTCCTCCCGGCCACCCTCAAGATGTTCGCCCCGACCCACCTCTGACCGTGAGGTGGGCCGCCGGGCGAGGTGCCAGCCTGTGGGGCTGGTCCTTTTCCCAGCGACCTCCTCCCGAACCCGTCGTGCGACGTTAATCGCAACG